>CAMURM010000247.1 GCA_947097535.1 uncultured Selenomonas sp. | reverse complement strand
CGACGGGCGGCGTCGGCGACAAGACGACGCTCATCGCCTGCCCCATCGTCGCGGCAGCCGGCGGACGCATCGCCAAGATGAGCGGCCGCGGGCTCGGTCATACGGGCGGCACCGTCGACAAGCTCGAAGCCATTCCGGGCTTTCGGACGACGCTCTCGCGCGAGGAGTTCTTCACCGTCGTGCGCCGCACGGGGCTCTCCCTCATCGGCCAGTCGGGCGAGCTCGCACCCGCCGACAAGAAGCTCTACGCGCTGCGCGATGTCACGGCGACCGTCGACTCCATCCCGCTCATCGCCGCCTCCATCATGAGCAAGAAGCTCGCGGCGGGCAGCGCGGCGATCCTGCTCGACGTCAAGACGGGCAGCGGCGCCTTCATGAAGACGCTCGAAGACGCCATAGAGCTCGCGCGCGCCATGGTCGCCATCGGCGAGGGCGCGGGCAGAAAGACCGCCGCCGTCATCACCGACATGGACGTGCCGCTCGGGCTCGCCATCGGCAACGCGCTTGAGGTCGCCGAAGCCATGGCAGTCCTGCAGGGCAAAGGCCCCGCCGACCTGCGCGAAGTCAGCCTCGCGCTCGCCGCCGACATGCTGCGCCTCATCGGCCGCGGCGACTTCGGCGAGTGCCAGCGCCTCGCCGAGAAGGCCATCGAGGACGGCAGCGCCTTTCGCGCCTTCTCGGCGATGGTCGAGGCGCAGGGCGGCGATGCTGCGTGCCTTGCCGATGCCTCGAAGCTGCCGCAGGCATCCTTTCGCCGGGAGATCCTCGCCGCCAAAGACGGCTACATCACACACATGGACACCGAAGCCATCGGCGAGGCCGCCTGCCTGCTCGGCGCGGGACGCGAGACGAAGGAAAGCGCCGTCGCCCACGCGGCGGGCATCGTGCTCAAGAAGAAGACGGGCGAGCCCATCAAGGCGGGCGAACCGCTCGCCTGCCTCCATACGAACGACGAAGCCGCCCTCGCTCCCGCAGCCGAGCGCTATCAAAGCGCGATTGCGATCGCAGACGAGCCGCCCGAGAAGCGCCCGCGCATCTTCGCGCGCGTCACGAAGGACAGCTTCCGGCACGCGGAAAAGCCGCGCGAGGCAGCGGCAAAGGAGTTCTTGAGCGCCGCCCTCATCGACGAGGCGGCCGCCGCCATGGCGCGCCGCCGGGAAGGAGGTGCGCACGATGGACGATGAAGCCCTCGTCGAGCTTGCCAAAAAAGCGCGCGCCCACGCCTACGCGCCCTACTCGGGCTTCGCCGTCGGCGCGGCAGTCCTCGCCGCCGACGGGCGCGTCTTCGTCGGCTGCAACATCGAAAACGCCTCCTACGGTCTGACGAACTGCGCCGAGCGCACCGCCATCTTCAGCGCCGTCGCCGCCGGTGCAAGAGAACTCCGCGCCCTCGCCGTCGTTGCCGACGGCGCGCTGCCGTGCTCGCCGTGCGGCGCCTGCCGCCAGGTCATCGCCGAATTTGCCGTCGAGCGCATCATCCTCGCCAACCTCAAAGGCAGCCGCCGCGTCGTGACGAAGGAAGAGCTCCTGCCCTTTGCCTTTTCGCTGTAACAGCAAGAATAGCAAGAAGGTATACAAGTGCACACAAAAGCCCCTTCGGGACATCTCCCGCAGGGGCTTTTGTGTTGGCTGACGTATGCCGTCAACGGCTTTCCATCTTGCGCCTTTTGTGCTTCGATATTGCTGATCGGAACGAGTCTTGTGCCCGTCAGGGGAACTTTGACATTCGTCACTTCCCCTTGACGATGTGCCAGAGCTCGTCCTCCTCGTTGCTGCTGCAGAAGGTGAAGCGGTAATCTTCGAGAGAGGCGAGATCCTCTTTCACGGGCGTGCCCTTGGGGCACAGGATGTAGAATTCATCGAGCGCGGACAGGTCTTCGATGGCGTAGAAGGGCATGATGTTGGTTGCCGTCCAGGTGCCGGGTTTGGGAGAGTCTCTCTCGACGCCTTCGCGCGTCGAGAGGCAATAGATGGTCTTGCCTGAGTAGAAGACACTGCCGACGCTGTATCCGCGTGCGCTCATGATCGGCACGCCTTCGGGCAGGTCATCGACGAGCGTCGCTGCGGGCTCGCCGCTTCTTTGGCGGCAGACGGGAACGGCGACGAGGAAGAAGAGCGCGAGGTAGAGGGCACCGAAAGAGGCGATGAGGATCTTCATGCGCCTGAGGTCGAAGCTCTCGAAGGTGCGCGCCGCCAGGATGGCGATGGGGAAGATCGAGGGGAAGGTGTACGTCGGGTACTTCGTCGCCATGCATTGGTAGACGAGGATCGTGCCGAGCGCCCAGACGAGCAGGAAGAGTGTGTCACCCTCGCTGTAAGCACGGCGCAGCGCGGCGCCTTTTTCCTGCCAGAGGCGCTTTGCCGTGCGCCAGACGAGGGGCAGCGACCACGGCATGAAGCTCGCGAGGAAGATGAGGATGTAGTAGTACCAGACGTCGTCCCGCGGGTGCTCGGAGACGGTCGCGCGCAGGAAGTTGTGCGTGCCGAAGAACGTATCGAGGAAGGCGGCGCCGTGCAGGCTGTACATGACGTAGTACCAGCTGCCGCCGACGAGGAGAAAGAGCAGCATGCCGCCGCCCCAGCGCAGGCGCAGCAGCTCCTTCGCATCCTTTCGCAGCACGAGGTAGATGAGGAGCAGGAGCCCCGGCAGCAGGAAGCCGATGGGGCCTTTCGTCAGGACGGCGAGAGCTGCGAAGAAGAAGGCAGCGTAGTAGAGGGCGCGCCTTTTCGACGCGTAGCCGAGGTAGAAGGCAGCCATCGTCGCGCTCATGAAGAAGAAGAGCGTCATGTCCGTGATGATCGCCTTGCCGACGTACCAGAAGCTGACGGAGCTCGCAAAAAGACCGCCCGCAAGCAGCGCCGTCCTGTGCCCGTAAAGGCGGCGCGCGAAGAAGTAGAGGAGCGAGAGGCTCAAGAGCCCCATGACGGCGCTCGGAAAGCGCAGGGCAAACTCGTTGACGCCGAAGACGAGGCAGGAAGCGATCATCTCCCAGTAGAAGAAGGCGGGCTTGTCGTACCAGTAGTTGCCGAAGATGCGCGGGGACATGTAGTCGCCGGCGGCGACCATCTCCTTCGCGGTCAGCGCATAGTTTGATTCGACGGGATCGGTGACGGTGAGGCTTCCGTTCGCCGTAAACAGGATGATCGCCGCGAAGAGCAGCAAGAGCAGGAAATCTCGCTTCTCGTTTGGTGCCATGTGCAAATCTCCTCCATTCAGTGTGTCTTATCTCTCGTTCGTTCGTGGACTTCATGTGGAATTTTAGGGAAATGCCGCAAGGGACATCTCTCCTAACTGATATAGGAGATGCGGCTCTCCTTGCGCGGCGCCGGCTCGGGCACGTCGCCGGCGGCGTAGCCGAGCGCGAGATGGCCGATGCCGATGAACTGGCCGGGGCGGAAGAAGATGCCCGCGCGAGAGAGGATTTCCTGTCCGAGCGGCTGCTCCAGCTCTTCCTTGGCGCGGTGAATCCAGCATGTATGGATGT
>CAMURM010000246.1 GCA_947097535.1 uncultured Selenomonas sp. | reverse complement strand
TGAGAAGCTCGGGCTCAAGGAGGCGATGCGCTCGCTCGAGGGCGACGTGCGCGACCTCGCAGCTCTTCGCGCGGCGTTTCGCGAGGCGCGGCCCGAGATCGTCCTGCACCTCGCGGCGCAGCCCCTCGTGCGCGAGAGCTACCGCGCGCCCGTCGAGACGTATGCCGTAAACGTCATGGGCACGGCGCACGTGCTCGAATGTGTGCGAGAGACGGCGAGCGTGCGCTCCGTTCTCAACGTGACGACGGACAAGGTCTACGAGAACAGGGAGTGGGAGTGGGGATACCGCGAGGACGAGCGGCTTTGCGGCTTCGACCCGTACTCGAACAGCAAGAGCTGCTCCGAGCTTGTGACGGCGAGCTACCGCCAGAGCTTCTTCGAGGCGTCTGATGTGCGCCTTTCGACGGCGCGCGCGGGCAACGTCATCGGCGGCGGCGACTTCTCGCCCGAGCGCATCGTGCCCGACTGCATCCGCGCGGCGAGCGAAAACCGCGCCGTCGTGCTCCGGAATCCGCACTCGACGCGCCCCTATCAGCATGTCCTGGAGCCGTTGTCGGCGTACCTTCGCATCGCGCGCGCCCAGTGGCAGGAGGCGGCGCTCGCGGGCAGCTACAACGTCGGCCCAGACGACGCCGACTGCGTGACGACGGGCGAGCTGGCCGAGCTCTTTTGCCGCGCCTGGGGCGAGGGCGCTTCGTGGCGCGCCGAAGAGGAGGCGGATGCGCCGCACGAAGCGGGCTTCTTAAAGCTCGACTCCTCGCGCATCAAGGCGCGCCTCGGCTGGCAGCCGCGCTGGCACATCGGCGAGGCGATCGCGCATACAACAGCGTGGGCGAAGGCTTGGCGGGCGGGCGAGGACGTCGGCGCCGTCATGGCGGCACAGATCGCCGCCTGCTTCGAGGAGGCGCGGGCGTGAAGCAGCGCGAGGACGCGGCAGGGCACGCGATGGCGGGCGCGGCTTGCAAGCCGGCGCACGAGGAGGCGGCAGACGGCACCTTGCAGGGCGAGGGCGCCGCTGTCATCACCGTGGCTGCAGGCACGCCGCTCCTGTGCCTGCAGCCTGTCTACATGCGCAGCTTCGTCTGCGACGGCAGCCGCTGCGGCTCGCTCTGCTGCTGCGCGAAGTGGGGCGTCGCGCTCGACGCGGCGACCTTGGCGCGCTACGAAGAGAAGCCGGCGCTTCTCCGTGAATTGAAAAGGGGATTGGAACGCAGCGAGGCGACGGGCGGCTGGGTCATGCGCCACGAGGACGAGCGCTGCGTTTTTTTGCGTGAGGACGGGCTCTGCTCTTTGCAGCGTCGCTTCGGCATCGGCGCCATCTCTGACGTCTGCGCCGAGTACCCGCGCAAGATGCACAAGGTCGGCGAGACGCTCGACCGCGCGCTGTGTCTGAGCTGTCCCGTGGCGGCGGCAGAGATCCTGTTCTCGGCGGTGCCTTTGGCGTTCGAGTGGGTGGAGCTCGGCGCGCCGCGTCCCGCCTACGTCGACGCTTTGCCGCTCGGCGCGCCGCTCTCGGCGGCCGCCTTTCGCGCCTTGCAGCTCGCTTGCCTGGCGCTCCTGCAGGCGGAAAGCATGGCGCTCGACGCGCGCCTCGCGGCGCTTGGCCTCCTTTTGGCGCGCGCCGACGCGTATGTAGAGGAGGGCGCGGCAGAAGCCCTGGCGAAGGACGCTGCCGCCATCGCCGAAGCCGCCGCCGGCGAGGCGCATGCTCTGCTCGCGGCGAATCCGTTCGATGCGACGGGCTATCTGACCTTCTTCCTGCGCCTTTTCCCCGCACTGGCGCAGGCGACGGCGGACGACCTGCCCGAAACGGCGGCGTACATGGCGAAGATCCGCGCCGCCTTCGGCGAGGCGGCAGAGCATGATGGCACAGAACAGCTCTCAAAAGAGGCGCTCGCCTCCTTTGCCGCGCGCCGCAGGCGCTATGGGGAGCGCATCCTTGCGCCGCACGGCAAGGCTCTGGAAAACTGGCTCGTCAACGAATTCCTGCTCGGCCGCTACCCGCTGATGGGCGGCACGAGCTTCCTCGCGAACTATGAAGTCTTCGTCGTCCTCTATAAACTGCTCGAATTTCTGCTGCTCGCAGACAATACGCCGGCAGAAGCGGAAGCAAATGCAGCCTTGCAGGCGAGCGCTGCCCGCACCGCAGACGGTGAAGCAGAGCAAGCGCGGCAGAGCCTCCTCGCCGCCGTCGAATGGCTCGCCGTGCGCACGAACCACTTCTACGGCTACATCGACGCCCTGGCAGAAGAAATCGCCCGCCTCCTGCCCGGCGATCGGCTCGTCAGCCTGCTCGACGGCGCCTCGGCGTGAGTGCCGTGCGGCAGGCCACCGGAAGGAAAAGGAGGACACACATGGACCTTTCCCACGCGCGCATCCTCATCATCCGTCTGAGCGCCATCGGCGATGTGCTCCACGCGACGCCCGTCGCGCGGGCGCTTCGGCGTGCGCTGCCCGAGGCGTATATCGCGTGGCTCGTGAGCCCGCCCGCCGACGAGCTTCTGACAGCATGCCCCGAGATCGACGAGCTGCTCGTCTGGGACAGGCGTCCCTTTGACAGCGCCGTGATGCGCGGGCATTTCCGCGAGGCGTGGCGGCACCTCAGAGAGGCGCGCGCGCTGCTCGCACCGCGCCGTTTCGACGTCGTGCTCGACGTGCAGGATCTCCTGCTGACGGGCATCCTCGCGTGGCTTTCGGGCGCGAAGCGGCGCATCGGCGTGCGCGAGCGCCACGAGGGCGCGGGCTTCTTCATGACGGAAAAGGCGCCGAAGATGAAAGAGCCGCACAAGGTGCGCCGCTACCTCGCCGCGCTCGCGCCGCTCGGCATCGAGCACGGCGATGCACGCATCACACTCTCTCTGCCCGCCTCGCTCGACGGCTTCGCCGCGCGCTTCTTCGCCGCGCGTGCCGTATCAATCGCGCGCACCATCGTGCTCGTGAGCCTCTGCACGACGTGGCAGAGCAAGGAGTGGCCGCCCGAGCGCTTCGTTGCCGTGCTCAAGACACTGTCCGAGGACGTGCAGATCGTCTTTTTAGGCAGCAGCGCCGACCGCCCCGTCATCGAGAAGGCGATTGTCTCGCTCGGAAAAGTGTGGCACGGCCGCGTCGTCTCCATCGCGGGCGAGACGAGCCTCCTCGAAACGGCGGCGCTGATGAAGGAAGCGACGCTTCTCCTGTGCCCCGATACAGGCCCTTTGCACATCGCCGCTGCCGTCGGTCTCGCGACCCTGAGTCTCTGGGGACCGACGCGCCCGACGATCTACGGCCCTTTGCACGGGGAAAACGTCTTCCTCGAAACGCCGTACCCCTGCGCCCCGTGCTGCAAGACGCGCTGCCCGCGCGGCACGAACGACTGCATGAAGGCGATCGAAGCGGCGGCTGTCGCCAAGAAGCTCGCGGAGGTGCTGGCACAGCGCGGCAGCTTGCGGGGGCGGTAGGGGGAGGTGTGCGCCCATTCAAGAGAGTGAAGAAGAACAAGGGAGCCGCGGG
>CAMURM010000245.1 GCA_947097535.1 uncultured Selenomonas sp. | reverse complement strand
CCGACCATGCCGACGAGGACGGCGGCGGCGAGCGAGATGGCGACCCAGGTCATGGCGATGTGCATGGCACGTCCGAGCTCTGCGGAAGAGCGGATCGCCATGAAGCGCACGAGGATGTGCGGCTGCCCGAAGTAGCCGAGTCCCCAGCCCATGAGCGAGATGAATTCGATGAAGCCGATCGTCGAGCCGTCGGGCTTCTGGAAGGGATTGAAGAAGGACGGATCGAGCGTGTAGATGGCGGCGAGCGTCACAGACGGTCCGCCGAGCAGATAGGAGGCGGCGGCAGGCACGAGCAGGATGGCGAAGAACATCATGACGCCCTGGATGAAGTCCGTCCAGCAGACGGCGAGGAAGCCGCCCGCAAGCGTGTAGAAGACGACGACGAAGGCGCCGAGGAAGAGCGCGTAGGTGTAGGGCAGCGCGAAGATCGTCTCGAAGAGCTTGCCGCCTGCGACGAAGCCCGACGACGTGTAGATGACGAAGAAGATCAGGATGAAGACGGCGGGAATGATGCGCAGGAGGTTCGACTTGTCCTCGTAGCGATTTTGCAGGAAGTCGGGCAGCGTCAGCGAGTTGTTCGCAAGCTCCGTGTACTTTCGGAGGCGAGCGGCGACGAACTTCCAGTTTGCGTAGGTGCCGAGTGCGAGCCCGAGGGCGATCCAGCCCGCGTTGAGCCCCGCGATGTAGGCGAAGCCCGGCAGTCCCATGAGCATCCAGCCGCTCATGTCGGAGGCTTCGGCGCTCAGGGACGTGACCCAGGCGCCGAGCTTGCGGTTGCCGAGAATGTAGTCCGCCATCGAGCGCGTGCGCCGATAGTAGTAGATGCCGATGAGCATCATGAGACCGAGGTAAACGATGAATGCGATGATGATCGCCATGTTGTTTGTCAAGATAAGTCCCCCTAAAGCGAATCTGAATACTTCCCTATTATAATGAAAAGACGCCCTTTTGGCAATGAATCCCTTGCATAAAGGAACTTCTTCCTATATAATACCAATTGTAGAAGAGCAAGACTTATTTTGCGGCAGCGATGGGAGGCGGCAAGGTGAAGCGATATGACGTCGCCATTGTGGGGGCGGGGCCGGCAGGCGTCTTCGCGGCGTATGAGCTGGCGGAGAAGAAGCCCGGCATTTCCATCGTCGTGCTTGAAAGCGGCAACGACATATATCACCGCTGCTGTCCGATCTCGGCAGGCAAGGTCAAGAGCTGCATCGGCTGCAAGCCTTGCAGCATCATGCGCGGCTTCGGCGGTGCAGGTGCCTTTTCCGACGGCAAGTACAACTTCACGACGCAGTTCGGCGGCTGGCTCGGGGAATACATCAGCTCCTTTGAAGTCATGCGCCTCATCGAGTACGTCGATGAGATCAATATGCGCCACGGCGCGCCGGCAAAGGTGTTCAGCACGAAGGGCAGCCGCATCGGCAAGCTCGCCCTGGAGCACGACCTCCATCTGCTGGAGGCGAGCGTGCGTCACCTCGGCACGGAAAACAACTTGAAAATGCTGGAAAAGACCTACGAGTATATGAAGGACCGCGTCGAGTTCCGCTTCAAAACGCCCGTCAGGAACATTCTTTCCGACGGTGCGGGCGAAAACGCCTTAGGGCTTGAGAACGGCGAGAAGATCAGCGCCGAGTATCTCGTCGTCGCGCCGGGACGCTCGGGCGCCGAATGGTTCTCCGAGGAGTGCCGCCGCCTGCGCGTCGAGCAGAAGAACAACCAGGTCGACGTCGGCGTGCGTGTCGAGGTGCCCGACGAGATCTTCGACCACATCACGTCGGAGGTCTACGAGGCGAAGCTCGTTTATCGCACGAAGCGCTACGGCGATTCCGTGCGCACCTTCTGCATGAACCCGCACGGCCACGTCGTCATGGAGAATACGGGCGGCATCATGACGGTCAACGGTCACTCCTACAGCGACCCGAAGATGCAGAGCCGCAACACGAACTTCGCGCTTCTCGTGTCGAACCACTTCACGGAGCCGTTCAACGAGCCGCACAAGTACGGCAAGAGCATCGCGTCTTTTTCCAATATGCTCGGCGGCGGCATCATCATGCAGCGCTACGGCGATCTCGTCAAAGGCAGGCGCACGAACGCGCACCGCATGAGCCACAGCTTCATGGAGCCGACGCTCCACGCGACGCCGGGCGACCTCTCGCTGATTCTGCCCAAGCGCCATCTCGACAACATCATGGAGATGGTGCAGGCGCTCAACGCCGTCGCGCCGGGCATGACGAACGACGACACGCTGCTCTACGGCGTCGAGGTCAAGTTCTACAGCTCGCGCATCGTGCTCTCGAACGAGCTTGAGACGCGTCTTAAAAATGTCTTTGCCGTCGGCGACGGAGCCGGCGTCACGCGCGGCCTTTCGCAGGCAGGCGCGAGCGGCGTGCACGTCGCCCGCGTCATACTCTCGCGGCTGGGCGTCGATAGAGAAAATATTTAATCTTTTAGCGACTTTAGCCGATAGGATAATATAAGGAAATACGTTCGTGTGCTTTTTTATATTATCGGGCGGAAAGAATAGGGTGAGCTTAGTGAATAAAGTCAAGATCATGATTGTCGACGACTCGCGCGTCAGCCAGGCAATGCTCAAAGGCATCCTCACGAAGGCGGGCTTCGAGGTTTGCGCCATCGCGAGCAACGCCGCTGAGGCCGTCGAAAAATATAAGGAGACGCGGCCGACTGCTGTGACGATGGACATGAACCTGCCCGACGCCAACGGCATTGAGACGAGCCGCCGTATCCTCGCCTTCGATCCTGAAGCCACGATCGTCATGATCAGCGCGATGAAAGATGCGAGCCTCATGACGCAGGGGCGCGAGGCGGGCATTCACGCTTTCCTGCAGAAACCCGTGAAGCCCAATGAGATCATCGACATACTGATCATTTTGTGCCAGAAGAAGGGCGGTGCTGCCGTCACCATGCTGCGTGATTCCTACGTGACGACATTTGCGCAGGCACTGCAGCGCAGTTTGTTTAGCTTGCTCGGCATGGAGAGCGAGATCGAGATTTCCGTTGATGAAAGCCTCTATCTGACGATCAAGGGCATCGCGGTCATCATCGGACTCACGGGTTCGCCCATGGGACGCGCCTTCGTCCACATGGATACTGATACCATGCGCCGTTTTGCCCTGCGCATGCTCGCGATGGATGAGCATGATGACATTGAGGAGGACGAGATCAATGATTCGGTCGAAGAGTCGGCGAACATCATCGTCGGCCGTGGCGTATCAAAGGTCAATGATATCTTCCGCGATAAGGAAATGCGCTTGACTCCGCCGGGGACGATCAGCGGCGCGAATATCCGCATCGCCAATCCGAAGCTCACCTCGTTCGAGGTTGTCGCGAAGACGGAGATCGGAAATATCTGCTTGAATCTCGGATTTGCGGAGGGGGAATAAAGAAAGATGGATGCAAAACTTGTCAATCCTTTTATTGACGCCTTCACCGCCGTCATGCCGCAGATCGGCTTCCCCGAGCCCAAGCGTGCCAAGGTCACGGTCA
>CAMURM010000244.1 GCA_947097535.1 uncultured Selenomonas sp. | reverse complement strand
CCCGTATTCGCGCGTCCGAAGCGACGCCATCTTGTCCGCCTCGCCCCAGTTCCTCGTGGCGAGCACAAGCGCCTCAGCGCTGCGGCACGCCATGCACGTTTTCTCCTCGCGGCTCCCCGCCGGTTTCTTTCGCGGGCTGTGCCTTCGATGCCGCCACAACCTCGTCCGCCAACCGCGTCATCGAGTCTGCTTCTTCCTTCGTCGGCGCCTGCCGCTGCGGCATGACGGCGCCCGCCGTCAGCATGTACTGCAGCGCCGACTCGTTGCTGATGTCGAGGTAGATGACATCGCTCTTCTTCACAAAGAGATTCGTGCCCGAGGTCATGTTGAGGCTCCACGGCACGAAGACGCAGACGTAATCGTCACCGAGCTTCTCCCTGAGCACCGAGGGCACCTCCGCCATGACGAAGCCGAGCGCACGCGACTGATGAAAGGGCACGAGCACGACGTGATCAAACATGTTGTTCGACTCAAAGACAGCCGTCGAAAGATGCTTGACGCTGTTGTATATGAACTTCACGACAGGAATCTTGCCGAGCAGCCATTCACCGTAAGAGATCATGCGCTTCATGAACCAGTACGACGAGAGCCAGCCCACGAGGTAGATCGCCAGGAGCACGGTGACGATGCCCATGCCCGGGTAGTAGACGGGAAAATGCTTACCGAGCACGACCTCCGTGAAGTTCAGCACCTCGGTCACGACGAACACCGTGATCGCCAGCGGCACGAGAAGAATCAAGCCGTTGATGAAGCGCTTCGATACCTTGTTCATCTTATTGCCGCCCTTTCATTGCATACATCTTATTCAAAACCGAAGTTGTGCAGGATGCCCTCGCGGTTTCGCCAGTCGCGCTTGACCTTGACCCAGAGGTCGAGAAAGACCTTTGCACCGAGGAGCATTTCAATATCCTTCCTCGCCTGCGCGCCGATCTCGCGCAGGAGTGCGCCCTTCGCGCCGATGACGATGCCCTTCTGCGACTCGCGCTCCACATAGATCGTCGCGCGGATGTAGAAGTCGCCCTTGGGACGCTCGGTCATCTCGTCGAGATCGACGGCGATGGCGTGCGGTATCTCGTCGCGCGTCGCCAGAAGCGCCTTCTCGCGCACGAGCTCCGCTACGATGAGGCGCTCGGGCTGATCCGTCACCATGTCCTCGGGGTAGTAGGCGGGACCTTCGGGCAGGTACTTCTTGACCTCTTCAAGAAGCGCCTCGAGGTTCACCTCTTCCTTCGCCGAGATGGGCACGGCGCCCGCGAAGGGATATGCCTTCATATAGCCTTCAAGGATCGGCAGAACAGCGGGCTTTTCGATGAGGTCGAGCTTGTTGACGACGAGGATGCACGGGCACTTCGTCGCCTGCAGGCGCTCTAAGATGTAGCGCTCGCCCGGCCCCATCTTCTCCGTCGCGTCGACGACGAAGAAGATGGCGTCGACCTCCTTCAAGGTGTTTTCCGCCGCGCGCACCATGTACTCGCCGAGCTTGTGACGCGGCTTGTGGATGCCGGGCGTATCGAGAAATACGATCTGCGCATCGGGCTCCGTCAGGATGCAGAGGATGCGGTTGCGCGTCGTCTGCGGCTTGTCGCTCATGATGGCGATCTTCTGGCCGATGAGGCTGTTGATGAGCGTCGACTTGCCGACGTTCGGCCGCCCGACGACGGCGATGAAGCCCGATTTATGCTTCTTTTCCATCGCTTCCCCCTTTTTCTTCCGCAGGCGCAGTATCCGCGCCCCTGCCGGCGTTCTCGGCGCCTGCCGCCGCACCATCGCGCGAGACGCCGAGCGCCGCCATCACCTGGCGCTGCTCCTCTTCCATCTCCAATCGCTCCGCCTCCTCGATATGGTCGTAGCCCAAGAGGTGCAGCATGCCGTGCACCGTGAGGAAGATGAGCTCGCGGCGCAGGCTGTGGCCGTAGTCTGCTGCCTGCTCTGCGGCGCGCTCCACCGAGAGGACGATATCTCCTAAGACATCGACGGCGGGGCCGCCTGCGACCTGCGGCTCCTCGCTCTCATGCAGCGCAAACGAGAGCACGTCCGTCGGGCGATCGATGCCGCGATAGGCACGGTTGAGCGCATGGATGTGCGCATCGTCCGTCAAGGTGATGCTGACCTCGGCAGCCGGCAAATCGTAAAGCTCGCCGACGATTTCCACGGCGCGGCAGATCTCCTTCTCCAGAGCCCTATCAAGCTGCAGATCTTCCACCTCGTGACTCAGAAGGATGTTCATGCGTCCGCCTCCCCATCCCGCGCTTTGAGCGTCGCTTTATCGTCCGGCTTTGCCGTCCCTTCCTGCGCTTTTCTGCGCCGCTGATCCTCACGATCATACGCCTCGACGATGCGCGCGACGACATCGTGGCGTATGACGTCGATCGCCTCCATCTCGACGACACCCACGCCGCGCACATCGCGCAGGATGCGGCTCGCCTCACGCAGCCCCGAAAAGACGCCGCGCGGCAGATCGACCTGACTCAAGTCTCCCGTCACGACCATGCGCGAGCCGAAGCCCAGGCGCGTCAGAAACATCTTCATCTGGCTCGGCGTCGTGTTCTGCGCCTCGTCGAGAATCACGAAGGCATCTTCGAGCGTGCGCCCGCGCATGTAGGCGAGCGGCGCTATCTCGATGATGCCCTTGGCGAGGAGCTTCTGATACGTATCGAAGCCCATGATGTCATGCAGGGCGTCGTAGAGCGGCCGCAGGTACGGGTCGACCTTCTCCTGCAGGTCGCCGGGCAGAAATCCCAGCCGCTCGCCCGCCTCGACGGCGGGGCGCGTGAGCACGATCTTCTCCACCGCCCGCGCGCGCAGGGACGCCACCGCCATGACGACGGCGAGGTACGTCTTACCCGTGCCCGCCGGTCCGATGCCGAACGTGATGGCATTCCTGCGGATGGCGTCGAGGTAGCGGCGCTGGCCGAGCGTCTTGGGGCGCACGTGACGGCCGCGGCTCGTCACGAGGATCGTATCGCTGAAGAGGCTGTGCAGAGCCTCGCCCTTGCCGCGCTTCACGAGCCCCACGCTGTAGCGCACCTCGTGCATCGTGATGACCGTGCCCTGCGCGTACAGGTACTGCAGCTCGCGCACGACCTGCGCCGCTGCCGCCACCTCTGCCGCTTCGCCGTCGATCGCCAGCTCCTCGCCGCGGCTCACGAAGCGGCAGTCAAAATTGTCCATGAGCACCTGCAGATACTCGTCACTCTCGCCGAGAAGCGCCAGCGCCTCGCGATGATCGGCAAAGACGATCTTCTCCTCCAAAACCTTTTGCAAAGAAAGACTCCTTTCTCGTAGATTCAACTTTCTCATTATACCTTGCGGCACGCGAGGAAGCAAGAGCCGCGCCAAAGGTAAACCGACGATTTCCCGGCGGTTGACTATATGCGCCGACTGAAATATAATGGAGGGCGGCAAAGGAAGCGCTGATAAAATGAGGTCGCCCAGATTCGCGCAGATGTGCTGTATCTATCGAGGAGACAAACCGCAGGCGTAGCGGTGCTACGTCGAGGATTT
>CAMURM010000243.1 GCA_947097535.1 uncultured Selenomonas sp. | reverse complement strand
GCATGACTACCGCATCGGCGTGCCGAAGAAGGGCGAATACCGCGAGGTCTTCAACAGCGATGCCGAGGAGTTCGGCGGCTCGGGCGTGAAAAACGAGGGCGATCTTCATACGGAAGACTTCGCCTGGCACGACCGCGAGCAGTCGCTCGTCATCACGGTGCCGCCGATGGCGACGATCTATCTGAGGCACAAAGATACGCTCCCTTTTGTGAAACGCTCCATGCCTGAGGAAGACGCCGAAGTCCTCGTCGTCAAAGGTGTGGAGAAGAAGGCGAAGTCTGCCAATAAGCCGGCGGCAGAGGTCGCTGAGGCAGCCGCTGAAGTGACGGCGGAGCCGGAAAAGAAAGCTGACGAAGAGAGGACGCCCGCTGCACCGAAGGAAGAGCAGAAGCCGCAAGCTGACGCCGCGAAGAAGGCGGCGCCGAAAGAGAAGGCGGCAGGGGAGAAGAAGGCGGCTGTAAAGGCGCGTCCGCGCAAGACGGAGCCCGCGAAGGGCGCGAAGAAGACGGCGAAAGCGCCGAAGAAGAGCAGCAAGAAGAAAGCCGCTGCCCAGTGATTTGGGGGAAGACGACCGCGCTTGCCTTGGGGAAGGCATGAGCCCGTCGGGGCGGGCGCGGCTGCTATAGAATATGTTGCGCTGCGGAGCAGGGGTTGATGGCGCCGCAGCAAAGAAGGGGGTTCATATCATGCGGGTACTTTATGTTGCTGCTGAGGCTGTGCCTTTTGCCAAGACCGGGGGCTTGGCGGACGTGGCGGGATCGCTTCCCAAGGAGCTTGTCAAGCAGGGCGTTGACATCCGCGTCGTCATGCCGAAGTTCGGCAAGATTTCATCGGAATACATCGACAAGATGGATCATCTTTACGACGGTACGCTCAATGTCGCGTGGCGCGACAAGTTCGTCGGCGTCGACCGCCTCGTCATGGACGGCGTGACCTATTACTTCATCGACAACGAGGAATACTTCTATCGCGAGGGCTTCTACGGCTACGACGACGATGCGGAGCGCTTCTCCTTCTTCGCGCGCGCCGTCCTGAACCTCTTGGAGGCGATGGACTTCTGGCCCGACATCATCCATGCGAACGACTGGCACGCGGGACTCGTTCCCGTGCTCCTGAAGCTTGAGCACATGGGGGATGCGCGCTACGAGAAGATCCGCACGATCTACACGATCCACAACCTCAAGTATCAGGGCGTCTTCCCGAAGAACGTCATGCAGGACGTCCTGGGACTCGACTGGAAGTATTTCACGAACGGCGATCTGGAATTCTACGATGCCGTCAACTTCATGAAGGGCGGCCTGACCTACACCGACTACATCTCGACGGTGTCGCACACCTACGCCGAGGAGATCCAGTACGAATACTTCGGCGAGATGCTCGACGGGCTTCTTAGGAAGAGGAGCGCGGACATCTACGGCATTGTCAACGGACTCGACTACGACGTCTACAACCCGGCGACGGACAAGGCGATCTATGAGACGTTCGACATTACGTCCATCGACCGCAAGATCGACAACAAGGTTGCGCTGCAGAAGCAGCTCGGACTGCCCGTAAATCGTCAGATCCCGATGGTCGCGCTCGTCTCGCGCCTCGTGCCGCCCAAGGGGCTCGACCTCGTCGTGCGCGTCATGGATGAGATCCTGCAGCACGAGGACATCCAGTTCGTCGTCCTCGGCACGGGCGATAAGGTCTATGAGGATTGGTTCAAGGGGCTCGCATGGCGTTTCCCGAGCAAGGTCTCGGCGAACATCCGCTTCTCGAACGAGCTGGCGCAGCGCATCTATGCGGGTGCGACCGTCTTCCTCATGCCGTCGAACTATGAGCCGTGCGGCATCGGCCAGCTCATCGCCATGCGCTACGGCACGATTCCCGTCGTGCGCGAGACGGGCGGACTCAAGGACACGGTCACGCAGTTCAGCAACAAGACGGGCGAGGGCACGGGCTACCTCTTTAGCAACTACAACGCGCACGAAATGATGTACGCCGTCAAGCGCGCCATCCGCGAATGCAGCACGCTCGAAATCTGGCAGAAGATCGTCAAGAACGCCATGCAGGCGGACTTCAGCTGGAAGAAATCGGCAGGAGAGTACAAGGCGCTCTATGAGAAATTATTGGCGAAGTGAGATTTGGCAAAGCCCAACGCTTGCGTTGGGCTTTCTTGCCTTTCTAGCCTATTAATTTTCTGCGAAGAAAAGACGAAACAAAGTAGAGAAGGTGAACAAGCGCGAGAAGCGCACATCTTTGCTTTTTCAAAGAAATTAGGAGGCGATATTATGGCGCAGCGAGAAGCGGAGCACAACTCGCAAGATGTGTTTTACCGCTCGCCCGTGGGGCCCGCCGAGGCATCATCCTCCGTACAGCTCGGCATTCGCATCAAGACGCAGGATGAAGTATCGAAGGTCATTCTGCGCCTTTGGAGAGAAGGCGCGGGAGAAAGGCTCATCGAGCTGGAGACGAAGTCGGCGGAAGGCATCCAGGACCGCTTTTATGTCGCGCGCATCGATTTGCCCGATACCGGCTGCCTGCTTTGGTATTACTTCATCGTTGCCACAAGCTCCGGAACATGGTATTACGGCAACAACAACGAGCATCTGGGCGGCATGGGCGGCATTTACGACAACGCGCCGCCGTCTTTCCAGATCACGGTGTTCAACAAGGGAGCGAAGACGCCCGATTGGGCGAAGCACGCCGTCATGTACCAGATCTTCCCCGATCGCTTCTGCCGCGAGGGCGATGCAATCGTCGAGAAGAAGGGCGCCGTCGTGCACGCGCACTGGGGCGACCAGCCCTGCTACTACAAGGACGTCGATACCAGGGAAATCGTGCAGTACGATTTCTTCGGCGGCAATATCAAGGGGCTGAAGTCGAAGCTTCCCTATTTGAAGGATCTCGGCATCTCCGTCATCTACCTCAATCCCATTTTCGAGTCGCCGAGCAACCATCATTACGATACGGGCGACTACCACAAGATCGACCCGCTATTCGGCACGAACGAGGAGTTTCAAGAGCTCGTGAAGGCGGCGAAGGCCGAGGGCATCCGCATCGTCCTCGACGGCGTATTCAGCCATACGGGAAGCGACAGCATCTACTTCAACCGCGAGGGCAATTACGATAGCCTCGGCGCGTTCCAGTCGCAGGAGTCGCCCTACTACAGCTGGTACAACTTCCACAAGTATCCTTACGAATACGACAGCTGGTGGGGATTTTCCACGCTGCCGAACGTGACGGAGACGACGCCTTCCTACATGGACTTCGTGATCCGCGACGAGAACAGCGTGCTGCATTACTGGACGAAGATGGGCATCGGCGGCTGGCGTCTCGATGTCGTCGACGAACTGCCCGCGAAGTTCACGCAAGGCTTCTACCGCGAACTCAAGGCGATGAATCCCGATGCGATTCTCATCGGCGAGGTCTGGGAGGATGCGTCGAACAAGATCAGCTACGGCGTGCCGCGCGAGTACCTTTGCGGGCAGGAAATCGACTCGGCGATGAACTATCCGTTCCGCAA
>CAMURM010000242.1 GCA_947097535.1 uncultured Selenomonas sp. | reverse complement strand
AGCGCAGATGCGTGAAGATGGGTGGCTGAATTTATCAGTGGTTCCTTAAGGAAACGCTGATAAATTCAGCGTTTCCTTAAAAAAGAAGCAGAAGGGGCTGTCGCACGCTGAAACGCGAGCGGCAGCCCCTTTCGAATTGATTAGTGCCCCTATAGCTGCGCAGAGTTTTTTGTGAAAGAAAGGCAAATATCATCACTTTCGTGTAAAAAAACATCACTTTCTGTAAATTCGTTGCAGGGAATGTTCTTTTTTGCCATAATATTATTATGGAAGTGTCAGGGCGACGCATCAAATTGGCGCCGACGACGTCGCCTTGCCTTCCGAAAATAAATTGCAGGATAGACAACGAAGGAGTTGGAAAATGATGAGAGCAAGAAAGCTGTTTCTCCCAATGATCGCCATTTTGGCGATGTTCCTCATGGCAGGCTGCGGTTCTGACAAGCCGAAAGATTCGGCAGATAAGGCAGTGCTCGCCTATGCCGAACTCTACGCCTACGCCGACACGGACAAGGATGCAGCAGCAGGTTTGACGAAGGATCAGAAGAAAAAAATCAGCGACTTCGTGCGCAATCAGTCGGATGAGTTGTTCCAGAGCATGATGCTTTCGGAGGACAACGCCACCGCGATCACCGACTACTACATCAAGGATCGCAAGGACAACATGGAACTCTCGGCAAAGGTCAAGAAGGATGATGACAAGAACCCTGTCGTCGAACTGAAGGCGACGCCGGTTGACAGCAAGGGCGCGGCAGCTATGATGGGATCCAACGCGGATCTCGTTGCCATGGGCGTCTACATCGGTCTTGCACAGCAGCAGGGCGTCGATGTACGGACGGATCCCGTCTATCAGCAGGGCGCGATGGACACGTTGCGCGCCGTCATCGACGAGATTCCGTACGAGGAGGAAAAGACGCTCGATGTGCCGTGTGAGCTTGTGAAGAGTGATGACGGCAAGACGCTCCACTGGGCACCGAAGGATCCGCAGGCGATTCAGAAGTTCCTCAACGGCGAGTGATGCCGCAAGGTACAGCATGAAGCCTTTGTGCTGAAGAAAGAGGGAGGCGGATGGAGTGAAGCCGTTTCGACGTATGACGCATCTGGTGCTAGCTCTTTTGTGTGCCATGCTTCTTGTCGGCTGTGCCGGCTCGGAAAAGGGCGCTGCTACATCTCGCTTCCCCAATGCTTACGACAGTGACGATACATGGCTGGTCATGTGGTACGTCTGCGGCAGTGATTTGGAGTCCGGCTACGGCGCCGCCACGGACGACATCATCGAACTCACGCAGACGTCTTTGCCGTCCAACGTCCGGGTGCTCATCCTGGCGGGCGGCACGACGGAATGGCAGAACGATGCCTTCGACGATGCATTGAACCTCTATCTCTACGATTCGGATGGTCTGCAGCAGCTCACAAGTCTGGATGATGCGGACATGGGCAGTGTGAAGACGCTTCGCGATTTCATTCGCTACGGTGAGGAGAATTTCGAGGCGAATCACCGTGTCTTCGTCTTCTGGGATCATGGCGGCGGCAGCGCCGTCGGTGTCTGTGCGGACGAGCGGACGGAAAACATGCTGCGGCTCAACGATCTCCGCGCCGCCTTCGAGGCGGTATATGAGGCGTCGCCCGCGGCACCTCCCTTCGAGCTGATCGGCTTCGATGCCTGCCTGATGGCAAGCTACGAGACGGCGGCGAGCCTCGAAGGTTTCACGCGCTACATGGTCGCCTCGGAAGAGGTCGAGCCACATACAGGCTGGAACTACAGCGGCTGGGTCGGCGCACTCGCGGCGAATCCCGCGATGGGCGGTGCAGGACTCGGACAGGTGATTTGTGACACCTATCTCGACGGCTGCGAGGAAGAAGATGTGGCGGAGCAGGCTACGCTCTCCGTCATCGACCTTGCACATATGCCGGCGCTGCGAAGCGCCTACGAAGCCTTCGGGCGCGAAGCGCTGACGGAAGCATCGAAAAAACCGCGCGCCTTCTTTTCAGAGTTAGGGCGCGACGCGGAAGCCGCCGAAAATTACGGAGGCAATACGCGTGATCAGGGGTATGCGAACATGGTCGACCTCGGCGGTCTCGCCGAGGAAGCGAAGGATAACCTGCCGAATACGGCAGCTGCACTCGCGCAGGCTGTGGACGACGCCGTCATCTACAAGGTGCACGGCAACTACCGCAGGCGCGGCAGCGGCATATCCGCTTACTACTCCTATGACGGCGATGACGAGGGCTTCGCGCTTTATGCCGAGCAGGATGCGGCGCCTCTGGCGCAGAAATGCTTACTCTACTATCTGATTTACGGAGAAATGCCCGAAGTCGCAGAAAGCGTGCTCAACGGCGCGGGCACGACAGGTGGGATCGGCGTTATCCCCAGCGTGCGGCGCGATGTCTTCGACGTCGCCCAGCTCGAAGATCTGCCCGTCGATATCGATAAAGACGGCAACGCTTTCGTCAAACTCGATGAGAGCGCGACAGATCTCCTGTCTGCCATTCACTGCAATCTCATCTACATGAGCGTGGAGGATGACATTATGCTCTTCCTCGGCAGCGATTCCAACATCGACGCAGATTGGGAGACGGGTGTATTCAAAGACAACTTCGACGGCACATGGCCGATGCTCGACGGACATCCCGTCTACATCGAGATCACCGCCGAAGAAGATGATTACAATCTCTACTCCATCCCCATCAAGCTGAACGGCGAGCTGTGCAATCTGCAGGTGTCCTACACGTACGCGGACGGCGCCTATCATATTCTCGGCGCACGCCGTGGTCTGGAGGCAAACGGCATGAGCTCGCGGCGGCTGATTCGTCTGAAAGCGGGCGACGAAATCACGACGATACATTATGCGATGACGATTTCGGACGACCATGACGACGACTTCAAGCCTGTGGAGGTTGATACCTTCCGCATTGGGCGGAATCCGCAGGTCAAAGATGAAGAGGTTGGCGACGGCAGTTACGGCTATGCCTTTGAATTCCTCACGCCGAATGGCGAAAGCGCTCTCTCCAACCTCGTGATGTTTGAGGTTGCAGATGACGGGATCGTGACTTCGCTCATGGAATGAAGTGAAGATGCCGGATAAGCCTTGACAAAGCACATACACAAAAAGACTCTGCGCGATATGGTGCAGAGTCTTTTTGTGTATGTGCGAGTGGTCTTCAGACCTTTTTCAGCGGCAGGTGCAAAAAGATTGTGAACCAGCCGTCTGCCTGATCCGTGAAGAAGTTGGCGTCGTATTTTTCTGTGAAGGCAAGCAAGGAGCGTGTGCCGTAACCGTGTCCGGGCAGCGGCGCTTTGCTTTCGGGCAGACCGCTTGCACCAAGGCGAACGGGCGCTGTTCTTCGATTGCTGACGGAGAGGTAGAGTACCTCGTTATGCGGACGCGCCAACAGGCGGATGGCGCGCTCGCCTTTAGGCTCTTCTTCTTCGGCATGGATGGCATTTTCCAGGAGGTTGCAGATGACGAGGGAGAGGTCAACCTCCGCCTCAAAGGAAGCGGGAACGTCTGCCATCACTTCGATGGGA
>CAMURM010000241.1 GCA_947097535.1 uncultured Selenomonas sp. | reverse complement strand
AGCTTGTCTCCCGGTGCCGTGAAGGTATCGACGATATGCCAGCCAAGCATCTGCAGCTTATACTGCGTCTTCAACGTATGCTTGGGGAAGTTTCCCGGAGACGGTGTGGAATTGGAATGATAGATATTGCCCGGTGCAGGGGCATAGAAATCGTTCGGATCCGAGCCATAATTCCCTATGACCTCACGATGGAACCACATTTTATCGAGGCTCAGCACATAATCGCTCTTCCATTCACCAAGTTTGAAGTCACCCTTGACACCGATGCCGATATACTTTGTCGAATGCGCCACAGGCCACTGAGAATAGCCGCTGCCATAGCCTAACGCAGCCAACGAGCCATAATCTCCATCCATATTGAACAAGGTACGGCTGTATCCCTGAATCCAGCTCGTATAATTTTCCTTATGATAGCCCGCATTCAAGAATGCTTTCGCATGCTCGTTGAGCTTCTGCTCGTGGTTCAGAATAAATGTCCAATCGTTGTAGGTATCTTCCGCCCAATCCGGCGAGAAATTGACGGAGCCGTCGGGAGCTTTTGGCAGGCTCCTGATGGCGTTCGGGATGCGCAGGGTATTGCCGTCGCCGCGCTGGCGCGTATAGTCGTAGCCCATGAGCAGATTCGTCGTGCTCGTGTCCGTCTTATGGTCGAGATTCAGATAGACGCCCCACTTCCACATGCGGGCATGATCGACCGATAAAGTGCCCTGTCCCTGCATGACATTGAAGCGCGCTCCCCATTCCTTGTTCTTGCCGAAGCGCTCGCCAACATCGATGGCCTGCGAGACGTAGCTCTTGCCCGAGAAGGAAATCTTTGCCTCACGGTCGCCCTTTGCAGATGCCTTCTTGGAAATCATATCGACGACGCCGCCCGCATTTTCCTGCCAGCCTGCCGTCGTGCCGCGCACGCCGAGCGCAGGCCCTGCGATCACGGTGACGCTCTCGACGAAGTTCGCCGTCATATCCTTCTGATGCGCCATGCCGGGCACGCCGTTGATATACCATTGGTTGCCGTTGGAGCTGAGGCCGCGGATCGTGACATTGCTGTCCGTCGCGCCCCGACCGACACGCACGGCGGGGCTCAGCGAGAGCGTGTCGAGGATCGTGCGATCCGGCACGCTGAACTGCTCCAGTGCCTTCTTGCCAAAGGTCATCGCCTGAAACGGTGTCTCCATGATGTCCTTCGAGCCTAAGAGACCGATGTTTTCCTTCCGCTCGACAAGACCGCCCGCCAGGCGCGAGCGTTCCGCCTCTACGACCGTTTCCGACAGCTGATGCGAAGCTTCTTCTCCATCGCTCTGTGCCGCATGGACACTTCCATGCAGGCTCATCCCCATGAGCGCACCTGCTATAGTCAACGCCAGCCAATGCTTCCTTCGTCTGTTCATCTTTCGTAACTCCTTTTCTTTGATACGCATTTCCCTTGCTAAGGAACCACTGATAAATTCAGCCATCCATCTTCACGCATCTGCGCAAATCTGAGCGACTTCATTTTATCAGCGTTTCCTAAACAAAAACCTCCCCACAGCCTGCGGGGAGGAAGATGCGCACAAAAAGAGCACCCTACCTTGTCGCTCGCAAGAAGGCGTGGATTCACAAATCAAGGCAGGTCTCCTGGCTCTGCATCATCGTCTGCTCCGCCTTCCCGGAGTTTCCTCCAGTGACATCATGGAACAGTCTCCGCATCACAGTGACGGGATCGCATCGGGCTTGCACCGATTTCCCTATTAAGCTCTCGCGAGCGCCTTGACTATGTATGAAGTTTTTATAAAACTGCCGCTAAGGCAGCAAGCTGCGAAGCGTCTCGGACACTTCACAGCTTGCAGTATACTTTAGCTTCTCTTTAATGTCAATATCATTTATGCAGAAATAAATGCATTTTATAATTCTCATGTACGGCCATGGCACAGGAAGCGCGGTTTATCCCATGTCTTGACGAGCTCTGCCTGCAAAAAGAGTTTGAGCGGCGCGAGCTCGTTCTTGGTGTCGAAGGCTTCGAGAGACTGATCGTAGAGCTTCCTCTCCTCTTCATGAATCACGATGGGTGGATGGTCGTGCTGCAGCAGGAAATAATGCATCGCCAGGCGGCCGGTGCGGCCGTTTCCATCGGCGAAGGGATGGATGTCCTCAAACTTAGCGTGAAAGTACGCGCGTGTCGTGGTATGTGATATGCGGATTTTCAATTTTTCCGGAATGATAGGCGAATTGCACGATATAGCCATGGAGCGCCGCCGCAAGTTCGGCGGCATTTTGAATGTCCAGATTCTGCCATGCGGAAAGAATTTCCCCGTATTTATCCATACATATACCTCGCAAGCCCATCTGCACAAGACAGCATCGTCACCGCACGTAATGCACCCGCTCCGCCTCAAAGCGATCCGAGCGCAGCTTTCTTTCGTTCGGATAGCCGAGAGCGAAGAGGGAGAAGGCTTTGAGGTTGGCGGGCATCGCGAGGATTTCTTCGACCTTCTTCATGTTTTCCTCGTAGGGGGCGATGCCGAGCCAGACGCCGCCGAGGCCGAGCTGCGTCGCTTCGAGCCAGATGTTTTGCTGCGCCGCCGCCATGTCGATGTGCGCAAAGCGCGGTACAGTCAGTCCTTCCGTGCGATAGGCGAGCGCGAGGACAAGCGGCGCGCCCGCGGCGCAAGCAGAGTACGGCGTGACCTTCGCGAGCGCCTCGATCTTTTCGCGGTTCTCGACGACGAAGAACTCCCACGGCTGCTGGTTGCAGGCGGACGGCGCCTGCATCCCGGCACGCAGCAGGCGCTCGACCTTTTCCGTCTCGATCGCCTTTTCCTGATACTTGCGTATGCTGCGGCGCTGAAATACGATGTCATTTTCCATGGAAAAGCACTCCTTCCAGGCGTTCTGCGATTTCCTCCTCGGTGAGCATGTCGACGAGCGTCAGCGAGGAAATGGCGTTGAGGCGGCGCAGGAGCGCCTGCAGATGCTCGCGCTTCACCTTGTTGCCCGCGCGCTCGAAGCGCTCTAAGAGCGCGAGCACGGCGAGGCGCGTCTCCCTGCGGCTCATGAGGCTGCTCGACGCGAAGAGCACGAGCTGCGAGGCGAAGGCGCCCTGCGCGAGCACGGGCAAAAGCTCGAACGGGTCGCGGCGGCGCTCGTCGAAGACCATGTACCCCGCCCACCAGAGGCGCGCGAGCGGGTTCACGAAGAGCGAGCGCCGCCTGCCCTGCGCGAAGAAGAAGTTGCTTCGCAGCGCGGCGACGTTCATTTCTCGAAAGTCCTTTTCCTTGCGGTAGCGGATGTAGCGCCGGAAGATCGTGTGCGAAAGCCCCGCCCAGAGGCGCTCGTCCGCCGCTGTATAAGGCGCGAGCGTGCGCCAGGCGCCGTAGAGACGCCGGACGTTCTCGCCGTCCGTGACGGCAAAATCGCCTTCGCAAAGAAGCTCGACGGGCGAAAGCGCCTCGATCGCCGTCTTCTCGAGATAACCTGCGGCTTCGAGGTGCGCGAGCAGCGCCGCATTGTCTTCCGAGAGGTAAAGCGCTGCATGCTCTTCGACATGCGTCTTTATATCGTCGATGCCCGCCTG
>CAMURM010000240.1 GCA_947097535.1 uncultured Selenomonas sp. | reverse complement strand
TGACGAAGACGGCGAACTTGCCGTCGCCCAGATGCGCGAGCACATCGCCCGCGCGGAAGAAGCTGCCGACCGCCTTGCAGACGCGCATGAGCAGCTGATCCGTCCAGTGCTTGCCGCGCTGCTCCGCGAGCTCGCGGATATTGCCGAAAGAAATGACCATGAGCACATTGCTTTCGTCGCGACCGTGACCGGCGAGGTACGTCTGCACGGCTTTTTCAAGCCCCGCGCCGTTCAGGATGCCCGTCACGGGATCGCGTTCCGAGCGGAAATGTGCGAAGCTCTGCTCCATCTTGCTCATGCTCGACTCGATGTCCCAGAGGATGCCGATCGTGTGCTGCACGCGTCCCGTCTCGTCACGCACGAGCTTCACCGCGACCTCGTACCACGAATAGCGTCCCTGCGGCTCCTCCGCCATATCGAGAAGCACCTCGCGCACACCCGTCGTCTGCCCGCGGAAAAGCGCCACAAGGCGCTCGACCGAATCGGGATGAACCATGCCGCGCCGCTCCGTGCAAAGCGTGCGGCAGAAACTCTCGAAGCGCCTCTCCTCCATGCCGTCGCGCGCCTTCGCCAGCAGCAGCAGATCCTTCTCGATATCGTAATCGAACGTGACCACACCCAATTTTTCCAATAACAGCCCTACACATTGATTCTCGTAACCTGCTATCGGAGCCTTATATTTTTCCATAATATAACCCCCTCAAGATAGACAAGCATAACTACCAATGCTTTCCCCGTAACTTCTCCCATAATCCCCTAAAAAATGGCGAAGTTATTCTAACTTATAGTATAGCGTAAAAAAGGAGGAAAATCCAGAAAAAAGTGAAAATAATTCAAAAAATGTTTCCTCGCTATTTGATACAGGTGCGGCAATGCGCTGATTCACCCACCGTTAGAACCGTGCGCCATCGAGCGCCTCACGCAGAAGGGTCGGCACACAAACGCTGTGTGCCGACCCTTCTGCGTGGCTCATTCCGATATTCATCCTGCTCAATCCGTGCGCACGACGAAGGTGCCGAGCTCTTCCGCTGCGTTCGTGACGCGCGAGAGGTTTGCCGTGATCTCCTCGGTCGACGCTGCCTGCTCCTGGCTGATCGCGCCCGTCGTCTCGATCGTCTTCGAAATCTCCTCGACCGCCTTGTTCATCTCAGCGAGCGTCGCCTGAATCTTCTCCGTCGCCTCGCGCGACTGCTCGGCGAGCTTCCGAACCTCTTCAGCGACGACGGCGAAGCCTCTGCCCTGCTCACCGGCACGCGCCGCTTCGATGGCGGCATTGAGTCCGAGGAGGTTCGTCTGCTGCGCGATGTTGTTGATGAAATCGATGACCTTGATCGTCTCAGCGTTGCGCTCCTTGAGATCGGCCGCCTGCTGCACGGCCTCCTGCCCCGACTTCGCGAGCTCGCTCGCGCTCTCGGCGACCTGCTCGACCGCATGATAGACCGTCTCCGTCGACTTCGTGACCTCGTCGACCGCATTGGCAAGCTTGATGTCCTGCGCCACGTCCATCGCCGTTACAAGCGTGCCGATAATGTCGCCGTTCACGCCGTGAATCGGCGTGATCATGCTACGTACGCCGCGTCCGTAGAGCTTCTCATCAATCAAGCCAATATAGTCTCGCCCCGTATCGATGACGTGCCTCGTATTGGGCGAAATGGGCGTGCCAACCGGAGGAGAGAACTCCAGCTTGGCATTCGGTATCAACGCCAAGGTCGTCTCCTTATCCGTTACGCCAACAGCAACATCCTGGCGAACGACATGATCCAAATAAGGGGCAACAGCGATGAAAGCATCCAAGACGTCCTGATCCGTCTTGATCGTATCCGGATAAACCATGACCTACAACTCCTCTAGCTACAAATTCCAAGAAACAACGACAGCCATGCCCGCAGCAAGGCTCGCAAAGAAAGACAAAAACAGCCCTTGTACTTTAATATATCGTGAAAACTCGCTTAAAGTATAAGGACGTTTCAAGGCTTTCCAAAAGAAATAGACTTTAGCATTACGTCGCTTATTTTCATAAGAAAAAGGGACTGTCGCCCGCTTTCGTGTGCGACAGTCCCTTTCTTTTCCTTTCACAGCAATCCCAAAACGAGGATCGCGCCGACGATGAGCGGCAGGACGTAGGCGAAGTAGCCGCGCGCCCAGACGGGCAGCTTCAGCCCCTCGCCCGCATTCGCCTCCGCATAGAAATTCTTCCAGCCCCAGCCGAAACGGTGCATTGTGTAGAGCACGAAGACGAGCGAACCACCGGGCAGGAGGATGTTGCTGACGATGAAATCCTCGAGATCGAGGAAGCTGCTCTCGCCCCCCATCGGGTGCACGCCCGCGAGGAGGTTGAACCCCAGCGCGCACGGCAGCGAGAGCAAGAGGATCAGCGCACCGTTCACAAGCCCCGTCTTCTTGCGGCTCCAGCCCGTCAGATCCATCGTGCACGCCATGATGTTCTCAAAGACGGCGAGCACGGTAGAAAACGCCGCGAACGTCATGAAGAGGAAGAACAAGCTGCCCCAGAGGATGCCGCCCGTCATGTGATTGAAGATGTTCGGCAGCGTGATGAAGATGAGCCCCGGCCCGCTGTCCGGCTCGACGCCGTAGGCAAAGCACGCGGGAATGATGATGAGCCCCGAGGTGATGGCGACGAAGGTATCGAGCAGGGCGACGTTGACCGATTCGCCGAGCAGCGCGTGATCCTTCGGGATGTAGCTGCCGAAGATCGCCATGGCGCCGATGCCGAGGCTCAGCGTGAAGAACGCCTGGTTCATCGCCGCGACGATGACGTTCGTGAAGCCGATTTCCTCCATCTTCGCGATATCGGGACGCAGGTAGAACGAGATGCCTTCCGCAGCACCTTCGAGGAAAACGCTGTTCACGGCGAGCACGACCATGATGACGAGCAGCAGAACCATCATGCCCTTCGTCACGCGCTCCAGGCCCGACTGCAGACCGTGCGAACATATGACGAAGCCGCTGATGACGACGATCACCATGGGCACGACCTGCAGGAGCGGGTCGGCGAGCATTGCCCCGAAGGCGGCGCCGATCTCCTTCGGCGCAAGCCCCGCAAAAGCACCGCATGCCGTCTGGTAGAAGTAGAGCAGCATCCAGCCCGCGACCGTCGTGTAAAACATCATCAAGAGGACGCAGCCGAGCCAGCACGCATAGCCGTGCCAGTGCCAGCCCCACTTCGCAGGCGTGAGCCTCTGGTACATGCGCACGGGGCTGCGGCGCGCTGCGCGTCCGAGGGAGAACTCCATCGTCATGACGGGTATGCCGAGTATGATGAGGAAGAACAGGTAAAGGAGCACGAAGGCGCCTCCCCCGTTCGCCCCGACGAGATAAGGAAACTTCCAGACGTTGCCGATGCCGATCGCACAGCCGGCACTGAGGAGAATGAAGCCGAAGCGGCTCTTGAGCGTTTCTCGCGCCATGAATCAAACCTCCTGCATAATAAAAAACTAAGGCTGCCGCCCACTTTTCAGCGTGCGACAGCCTTTAGCAACCAGCAGCTTTCTATCCTCCCAGGTCGTCTCCAACCAAGTACTTTCGACGTAT
>CAMURM010000239.1 GCA_947097535.1 uncultured Selenomonas sp. | reverse complement strand
GATGTCATCCGCCGTCATCTCGACCACGGCGCCGTGTCGCTTGATCGCCGTGACCGTCGCCTCGTAGAGCGGCACCGTGCCGACCATGACGGGCGAATGTTCGATGATGCGCCGCCTCGACTCGTCGATGTTGTTGCCCGTCGAAAGATCCATGACGGAATCGGCGCCCGCGCGCACGGCTTCATCGAGCTTTTCAAGCTCCGGCTCTATGTCGGGGAACGTGCTCGACGTGCCGATGTTCGCGTTGACCTTCGTGCGCAGTCCCTCGCCGACGCCTGCGGGCTTGAGTCCCGCGTGGTTCACGTTGGCGCAGATCGCGACCGTCCCCCGCGCCACGCGCTCGCGAATCGTCTCCGCGTCGAGCGTTTCCGCCTCCGCCACCAAACGCATGACATCGGTGATCTTTCCCTCTCTTGCATACTGCATCTGCGTTGCCATAGTATCCCTCCATGCGAGCGGCACAAGAGCCGCCCCAAACAAAGAATCCATGCGAGTGCAAAAAGGGAGCTGCCTGCAAAGCCGGCAGCTCCCTTACGATTCTCAGAAAACCACCACTTCCCTACGCAGGTATTATCCAGACAGGTTCCAAGGGTCGGCTGCGTCGCGCGCAAGCCTCTCAGCAAATTGCTCCCCCAGTGGATTCATATTCTTTTGACAAGCATATTCTAGCAGAATGGCGACACTTTTTCAACCTTATTTTCCGACGCCATATTCCCGCGCGAGCTTTTCAAAGAGCGGCAGGGAGCGCTCGATCGTTTGCGGCGCAATGCAGTACGAGGCGCGAAAATGTCCGGAGCAGCCGAAATCGCTGCCGGGAACGAGCAGAAGGTCGTACTTCTTGGCGCGCTCGCAGAAGGCGTAGTCATCCGCCTCCAACGACTGCGGGAAGAGGTAGAAAGCCCCCTGCGGCTTGACGCACGAGAAGCCAGCGCGCACGAGCCCCTCGTAGAGCAGCCTGCCGTTCCTCTCGTATGCCGCCACAGCCGCAGGCTTCCCCGCGCAGCGCGCGACGACGAGCTGCCAGAGAGAAGGCGCGTTCACATGCGTGAGGACGCGCGCCGCCCCCGCGATGGCGCCGTAGACGCTCGGAAAGTCCGTCACCTCGTCGGGCACGACGATGTAACCGATGCGCTCGCCCGCCAGCGAAAACGACTTGCTGTACGAGTAGCAGACGAGCGTATTCTCATAGTAACGCGTGATGTACGGCACCTCGCAGCCGTAGGCGATCTCGCGATACGGCTCGTCGGAAATGAGGAAGATGGCATGACCGTACTCCGCCTCCTTTTTCTGCAGGAGCGCGGCGAGCTTCTCGATCGTCGCTTCGGTGTAGACGGCGCCGCTTGGATTGTTCGGCGAGTTGACGATGACAGCCTTCGTCCGCGGCGTCAGCGTCTCCTCCAAAGCCGCAAAGTCGATCTGGAAATCCTCAGTCCGAGCGGGCACGACGCGGAGCTCTGCGCCGACGGATTCGACGAAGCAGCGATACTCGGGGAAGAACGGCGCGAAGGCGACGAACTCGTCGCCTTCCTCCGCCAGCGCCTTGAAGCATACGGTGATCGCCGCCGCCGCGCCCGCCGTCATGAAGAGGTTCATGCCGGAAAAATGCGTGCCGAAGCGCTCGTTGAGGCTCGCGGCGAGTGTCTCGCGCACGGCGGGATTGCCCGGCGCGACGGTGTAGCCGTGCACTGCCTGCGGCTCCATCTCGGTCAGGATGTCGAAGACCGCCTGCTTGATGAAGTCGGGCGCAGGGACGTTGGGATTGCCGAGGCTGAAGTCATAGACGTTCTCCTCGCCCACTTCCTTCGCCCTTTGCCTGCCGTATTCGAAGATCTCGCGGATCGTCGACTTCCTCGTGCCGAGCTCCTTCATCTTTGCCGCTACCATCATGCCAGCCCCTCTTCCTCTTCGCAGAAATAGCGCATGCTCGTCTTCTTCCACTCCTTGACCGAGTAGAGCATGACGCGCTCCGTGAGGCGACACTCCTCGGCGAGCGCCGCCGCGATCGCCTCGCACTCTTCGCGGCTCTTTGCATGGATCATCGTGTAGACGTTGTACGGCCAATCCTCTGCCGTATCGCGGTCGTAGCAATGCGACACGGCGGGATTTTCGCACATACATCGCGCGACCTCGTCCATGCGCGCGGACGGCACGACCCAGGCGCAAAGGACGTTGGCGGTAAAGCCCGCGGCGCGGTGCTGCAGCACGGCGCCCATCTTTCGAATCTGACCGTTTTCCTTCAGGCGGCGCAGGCGCTGCAGCAGCTCCGCCTCTTCGATGCCGATCCGTGCGGCGATCTCTTTGTACGGCTCTTTCACGAGCGGGAAATCTCCCTGCATGGCACGCGTGATCTTCTTGTCGATTTCATCGAGTATTTCCATCGTAGCACCGCCTATCTGAGTTTGAACTGCACATTGACCTTGTACTTCTTGTGCGAGGCGAGGTTCAAAAGCGCCTCGACGCCCGGCAGCGCGCGAATCTCCGCGAGGATTCGGCGGCGCATTTCCTCGTTCGGCGTGAGCAGCGTAAACCAGAGATTGTACCTGCCCTCGCGCTCGTAGTTGTGCGTCGCTCCCACATGGCGGTTCACTGCCTCCGCCACGCTCTTCATCGCCTCGGGCGCGACGCGCAGCGCGACGAGCGTGCCGCGATAGCCGAGCCGCGCCGAGTCGAAGAACGGCCCGATGCGGCGCAGGTAGCCCTGCGCCTTGAGCTCACGCACGCGCGCGAGAACGGTCTCTTCGTCCGACTCCAAGCCTTGCGCCAAGTCAGCAAAAGGCCGGCTGCTAATGGGCAAGCCGGCCTGCAAGACGTTGAGGAGCCTTTTGTCAAAAGCTGTCAACATATTTTTACCTCGTTTTCTGCCAATACTCCCTTTTGTCATTCTACCAAAACATCGGCTATCACGTCAAGCAATTCTGAACGCCCTTCATTTTTTACAGAGGAGTACGGCAGGATCGAAAGCTCCTCGACGCCGAGCGCCTTGCGCATGGCGGCGAGGCTCTTCTTCTGCTCGTTGCGGCTCAGCTTGTCCGCCTTCGTCGCGATGACGAGCACGGGCAGCCCCTTCGCCACGAGCCAGCGGAACATCTCGATATCGGACGCCATGGGCTCGTGGCGGATGTCCATGAGCTGGCACACGAACTGCAAGTCCTCGCTGTGCAAGAGGTAGGCTTCGATGAAGCGCGACCATATCTTGCGCTTGCTCTTCGCCGTGCGCGCGTAGCCGTAACCCGGCAGGTCGACGAGGTAGAAGTCGCGCCGTGCCTCTTCGCCCTCGATCTTGGCGCCGAGCTCGTAGAAGTTGATCGTCTGCGTCTTGCCGGGCTGCCCCGAGACGCGCGCGAGATTCTTCGTGCGCGCGAGCGAGTTGATGAGCGACGACTTGCCGACGTTGGAGCGTCCGATGAAGACGATCTCCTTGCGCCGCGTTTCGGGGTACTGCTCCTTCTTCACAGCGGAGGCGATGTACCTTCCCTGCGTGATTGTGACCTTATCCAGACTGCGCGCCCCCCTTTTGCGGCACGAGCGCCTCAGCAAGAACCTCGTCCATCGTTTCC
>CAMURM010000238.1 GCA_947097535.1 uncultured Selenomonas sp. | reverse complement strand
CCGCCGACGCACGCAGATATGTATGCTGCGGACGCGGCAAATCGTACGCATGGCGTGCATTCTCTAGCTCGTGCGGACTGTACGGGAGCGCCGACGCCTCAAACGGCACATCTGCCGCGAGACGGATTCCATGACCGCCATGATCCGTGACCTCGATCCAGCGCACGCCGCAGTGATTGCCCGTCTCCTGCGGACGCAGATACGGCTCGACCTCGTCCGCCGCCGTGCTCTCGTAGACGCCGAGACGTGCGCCGCAGCAGCGGTCAATGTAGTTTTCCTTCGGCCCATAGCCATAGAAGCGAATGCGGTCATAGTCCGCATCTAGCGTAAAGATCATGGCAAAGTCGGGCATCTCGGGCATCCCCTCTGTTGCCTCATACTCCATCGTGACGCCAACTTCCCCGCTTGCCTCCGCCGTATAGGAGACCACACACGCAGCAGCAGGCTCCGTGGCAAACGCATAAGTAAAGCGCACGGTGACGCGCTTGGCATGCCGCTCATCGCGTCTGCCGAAGAAGCCGTTCACCGTCTCGAAATCTTCGCCGTCCACGCTGTACTCGATGCGCGTGCAGCGGCGGTAGAGGCTCGCGAGTTTCCACTGCGCCGTATCCGCCATGCGTCCGCTACCGTAGTCATTGTCGATCGGCGCACGCCAGAAGCTCGGCTGCGGCAGCTCCTCGATCAGCTCACGTCCGCCATAGCGATAGGAGACGAGATTGCCCTGCGCACTTGAGAACATGAGGGAAAAGCCCTCCCCTTGCACGCCGAGGTTGATATCTCCCTGCACCACGCGCAGGCTGCCCGACGCTTCCAGCGGCATATAAGCAGGAGCGGCGACGCCAAAGCCAAGGACATCCAAAAGGCGCGTTCCTGCATCCTCAGGCGACACGACGACCGCTTGCCCGAAGGCGATCTCATGGCCTGCAGGCGCCCATATTTCCTCCTCTTTGACAAGGAGCGATGCCGTCAGCACATACTCGCCTTCGCCTGCGTAAGGCAGCCTATTCTTGATGAAGCGTGTTTCTCCCGGCGGCACATCATGCTCCCCTGCATACGCCTGCCAGATCTCGCGCCCGTCAAGGAGGAGCGAGAGCCACAGATCATAGTCGCCCGCATCCGAAAAGAGGCTCTTATTCTCGATCTCCACACCTTCCCATGAAGGACGGAGCGTGAAATTCTGATAGTTGTACTTCACCTCCTGCAGCTTTGCCGTCGGACGACGATCGGCAAAGAAGATGCCGTTGCCGCTGAAGTTGTAGTCCGACGGACGGTCGCCGAAGTCACCGCCGTAAAGGAATGTGTCCTCGCCATAACGCCCGCGCCTACGGATCGCCTGATCGCCGAAATCCCAGATGAAGCCTCCCTGATAGAGCGGCTCGCGCTCCGTCAGCTCCGTGTACTTGTGCATGCCGCCGCAGCTGTTGCCCATCGCATGCGTATACTCGCAGCAAATGAACGGCTTGTCGCGGTGCTCCTTGAGGAACGCTTCGATGTCCGCCGCCTTCGTATACATCTGACTCTCCATATCGCTCGTCGCCGGATAGCTGCGGTCCCAGAAAATGCCCTCGTAATGCACGAGGCGCGTGGGATCGACGCGGCGGAAGTACTCGCTCATCTCGTAGATGATGCGGCCGCCGCAGGACTCGTTGCCGCACGACCAGATGAGGATGCACGGATGATTCTTGTCGCGCTCATACATCGACTGCGCGCGGTCGAGCACGGCGGGCAGCCACTCCTCGCGGTCGCCGGGAACAGTATGCGCGTCCTTCGCACACGCCCCATTCTTCATCCATGAGCCGTGCGTCTCAAGATTCGTCTCATCGATCACATAAAAGCCATAAATATCTGCCAGCTCGTAGAAACGACTGCTGTTCGGATAGTGCGACGTGCGAATCGCATTGACATTCGCACGCTTCAGCGCGATGAGATCCTGCTCGAAGAGCGCAGGATCCATCGCCCTCCCATGATTGGAATCAAACTCGTGACGATTAACTCCCTTGAACACGATGCGCTTGCCGTTGATCTGCATGACTCCGTCCCGGATGCAGAACTCACGGAACCCGACGCGCACGCGCACGACCTCCTGCAAAGCACCCGCCGCATCACGCACGCGAATCATAAGATGGTAGAGCCATGGGTGCTCCGCGCTCCAGAGACGCACGCAGGCAGCCTCTCCCGAAAACGCATGGCTCTTTGCCGTGATGACCGCCTTTTCCCCCTCTACGCAATCTCCTTCCGGATCGCAGAGCAGAATCTCGACATGCTTTTCTGCCGCATCGCCGAATGTGAGGTGCACATCAAGCTTTCCGTGCGTATAGCCATCCCGCTCAAGCGGCACGGCACGAACGGCAACATCCTCGATGTGATGCTGCGGTTTCGTGTAGAGCAGGACGTCGCGATAAATTCCCGAGAAGCGCCAGAAGTCCTGATCCTCAAGCCAGCTCGCACTCGTATAGCGGAATACCATCGCCGCCAGCTTGTTCTCCCCCGTCACGAGATACGGCGTCAGGTCGAAGTCTGCAGGTGTGCAGCTGTCCTCACTGTAGCCGACGAAATGACCGTTGAGGAAGAGTGCGAGCGCCGCATCCACGCCGCCAAAGGAGATATAGACGCGCTCCCAATCCTCGGGCACGGCAAAATACTTCACATAGCAGCCGACGGGATTATCGCGCACGGGAATCTCGCCCGGCACGATGCTCTCATGCCCGTCCCACGGGTACGTCGTATTCGTGTAATGCGGCGCTCCGTACCCCTCCATCTGGATATGCGCCGGCACACGGATCGTCTCCCAATCGCGGCAGTCATAATCCGCCGCCTCGAATCCCTGCGGGATGTGCTCGGTGTTCCGCGCATAGGCGAAATGCCAAATGCCGTCGAGCGTGCGGTAAAATGAGGACACGCCGCGCGCAAGCTCCGCTTCGTCGCGATAGAAGACGTGGTCGCTGTGCGCAGGCAGACGGTTCTCTGCGAAGCAGCACGGATCTTTCAATTTCTCAAAGTCGAATGCAGCCATGTGAAACCTCCGATCTTGTAAAGGAAGCACGGATAAATGCAGCCGCCCGTCTTATCAGCACTTCCGAAAGAAAGCGGCCGCCGCCGACCGCTTTCCCATCTCCTAAAATAGAATCACTTGTTCATTTCATCCCATTTCTCTTCGAGTTCTTCCACGATGCGCGCGTGCTCCGCCTCCGTGAGCGTCACCTTCGCGCGATAGAGAATCGTGCCGAGCAGAATGAGGGCAAACGGCGCAGCGAACATCACGAGCTTGAAGTGAAAGAGATTCTCCGGAGCAATCGTCTCCGCTGTCGCACCGCTCGTCATGCCGACCCAGATCGCGGTGAGGCCGATCATGCCGCTCGCAATCGCACCTGCGCGCTTGTCCACCAGCGGACGCACGCAGAGGACAAGCGCCTCATCACGATGCCCGAGCTTCAGCTGCCCGTACTCGACCGCATCCGTAATCGTCATGAGCACGACGAGGAAAATCAGCGGCTGCGGCAGGGAGAACAGACCTGCGGCAAAGAGCGTCATAATGACGCTCGTGCCCGCCATCGCGTAGAGCAC
>CAMURM010000237.1 GCA_947097535.1 uncultured Selenomonas sp. | reverse complement strand
GACCGCGACGCGAGCAGCTTCTACACGCGCATGCAGATGTTCTGGTAAGCTGCAAGGCGAATCTCGACGTCTGTTTTCGGCAATGCTGCAATGACCGCAGAAATCCGTTGATGACATACGCCAACCAACGAAAGCCCCGACGGGAGTGGTACCCGACGGGGCTTTTCGTGTGCAGTAAGATTGATCAATAATTACAGTCCCCGCCGCTGTATAAATATAGGAAACACTGATAAAATGAAGTCGCCCGGATTGGGTGAAAAATTTTTTCTCCTACCTGTCATTTATGACAGGACGCTTCTTAGCTGTAAGATGATATACTGATAACAGAATTCCGGCTTCGAGTGGATTTGGCGGCTGAATTCGGTCTGGATATTTTCAGAGGAGGAGGAAAAATCATGAAACTGAAGAAAGTTCTTTCCGCGACATTTGCAGCACTGGTACTGTCATCGAGTCTCTGCTTCGCTTCCGTATCGACGTGGACGATCAATGAGACCACGATGAAGACGAAGTGCACCGATCAGGCGCGCTGCTCCATCTATGTGAAGAATGGCAGCAGCTACACGGAGTACTACTCGAACCGTTCGGCGAAGGAAGCCGCCTTGGAGATTGCCCAGGCAGTGGGCTCAAGCACCGTGGAAGCCTACTCGTCGAACCCCGTCCTTTACAGGTATTTGAAGGATTTCGGAGAGATCCGGGATATGGCCAGCATGCGCATCCCCGGCATTGATGTTTACCATTTCACGTTCCGACCCAGCCAGCAGATTAACTGAGACAATGAGAGCCGCCGCACAGTCCTCCTGTGCGGCAGCTTTTTTTCGCCATGAACCACCAAGAAGTCAAGCCCGAAGGGCGCAGACCGATTGGCTAGGTTTCTGTAAGGGCGGCGTGCTGGATTCATGCATAACGCATCTCCGAGCTTGCTGTTTTCCGCTATTTCGGGTATCTTATAGATAAAAGTTACGACGTTTGCGACGCAAGTAGAAGGCGAGGATTATGATAAGCATAATACGGAAATATCCGCGCCCAAAGGAAACGGCATTTCCTCCTGGGCGCTTTCCTTTGCCCCAGCGACGGAAAACACAAGCAAAATCGCCGTCACCATCTTTTTCGCAATGCTTTTCTTCATGTAGTTACAGCCTTTCTTAATTTGCCAACCTGTTACTTCGAGAGTTCCGGATCGGATACAAAACTTGTTGCCTGACGTTTGTATTTCTTCTTGTTTCAGGCTACGATATCATCATATCATGTGGTAGTAACTACCGGTCAAGAAGAATTTTTACTTTTGTCTGCGCACCATGCGAAAGCCCCCACCCTAAAGAGGATGGGGGCAGTGGGAAAGCATCGCTTCGTGCAGCGTAGAATCGACGCTGCACGGCTTGCTTCAAAGCCTCGTGCTGCAGCTCGCCACATAGCCGAGCTGATCGGCATGATCGTTGAAGAAATCGAACATGGTCGTGAACATCGTGCGGTTTTCCTTCTTCATGGCGTTCGTCATGATCTTCAGCGCACCCTTGGCGCCCTCATCGTGCAGGATGCCCGGCGGGTCGAGCAGCGTCATCTTGCCGTGCTTCTGCTCGACGCGGAAGCCGTGCTTTTCGATTCTTTCCTGCCAGCCTGCCAGCGTCAGCGGCTCGACGTGCACGTTGATCGCCTTGGAAAGACCGGCGATGAGCTCCTGCTGGATCTTTTGATCTTCCTCGCGAAACACGACGTCATGCGTCAGAAGGACGCCGCCGGGCTTCAATACGCGCGCGTACTCTTTGAGTGCGCGATCCTTGTCCTCGCCGATGAGCATCGTGAGCATCGCTTCGTTGATGACGACGTCGAAGCTCGCAGCGGGGAACGGCAGCTCGAAGGCACTGCCGCAGACGACGGAGAGCTTGTCTTCGAGATGCTTTTCCCGAATGTTCTCGCGCGCTTTTTCGAGCGCCGCTTCATCGAGATCTATGCCGACGACCTCACAGCCGTAGCGCTCGGCGACGAGGAGCATCGTCGTTCCCATGTTGCACGCGACTTCGAGCACCTTGGATGCGGGCTTTATCTCCGCCTTTTCCAGGAGCCAGTTCGTCGCATCAATGCCGCCGGGGCGCAGCTTCGTCTTGCCCATTCTCGCCAAAAAGGTATGTCCTGCTTCGCGCATGATCGTCATCTCCTCTGCATGAGTTATTACATATATATTGATTCTCATTATAGAGGATGGAAAGACAAAAAGTCAAGTGGTTTCCTATGAAATTTCTAGGAAATATTTTTGCCGACGCAGAGGGGGAAGAGCAGCGGCAGAAGAGGCCGTGGTAATGGCGCACTTTTGTAAGATTTGGCTAAATGACGTATTTTTGCAGAAAAAGATTTGGCTGGATGCTGGGATTATGCTAAAACATCTGAACGGCTTTGAGCATTCACCCAAACACACGCGCGAGCGCTTCGAGACCCTTTTCGAGCGTCTTCCACGGGCAGGCGATGTTGAGGCGCTGGAAGCCCGCGCCGCTCGCGCCGAAGATGGCGCCGTCGTCGAGCCAGAGGCGTGCTTCCTCGATGATCTTCTTGTCGAGCGCTTTGGCGTCAAGACCATAGGCGCGAAAGTCGAGCCACAAGAGATAGGTACCCTCGGGCTCGATGAGCTGAACCTTGGGCAGACGCTCGGCGAGGAAGCGGCGCGTGCGCTCGGTGTTCTCTTCAAGGTAGGAAAGAAGCGCCGCGAGCCAGTCGCCGCCCTCGCTGTACGCCGCCTGTGCCGCGAGGAGGCCGAAGATGTTTGGCTCGGCGTAGCCTGTGCTGTAGACTTCCTTTTGGAAGGCGCGGCGCAGGCTTTTTTCTGTGATGAAGATGTTTGAAAGCTGCAGGCCGGCGAGGTTGAACGTCTTGCTCGGCGCCGTGCAGGTGATCGTCCGCGCGGCGATCTCGGGCGAGAGCGAGGCGAACACCGTATGCTTGTGCCCGGGGCGCACGAAATCGGCATGGATCTCGTCGGCGACAACGAGCACGTCGTGCGCGAGGCAGATGGCGGCGAGTCGCTCAAGCTCCTCGCGCCGCCAGACGCGCCCGACGGGATTGTGCGGGCTGCAGAGGAGCAGGCGCTTGACCTTGTGGGCGGCGATCTTTGCCTCGATGTCGGCAAAATCCAGGCGATAGGTGCCGTCCTCGAAGCGCAGCGTGCTTTTGACGAGCGTGCGGCCGTTGCCCTCGATCGTGCTGAAAAACGGATAGTAGACCGGCTCCGTCACGAGGACGGCGTCGCCCGGCGCCGTGAAGGCGCGCACCGCCATGGAAAGCGCGAAGACGACGCCCGGCGTGATGACGACGGCGTCCTTGCCCGGCCACCAGCCATGATGCGAACCGAACCATTCTTCGAGCGCCGCATAATACTCCTCCTTCGGCTGCGAGTAGCCGAAGATGCCGTGCTCGGCGCGCTGACGAATGGTATCACGCACCGCCTGCGGCGCGCGAAAATCCATATCGGCGACCCAGAACGGCACGACGTCCGTCGGATAGCCGCGCTCGACGGCGAAGTCGTACTTGAGGCTGTTCGTATGGCGGCGCTCGATGATCTCGTCAAAGTCGAAATGGTTCATGGG
>CAMURM010000236.1 GCA_947097535.1 uncultured Selenomonas sp. | reverse complement strand
GCGTGATCGTGTTGTGCGGCGCATCCGTCTCCGCCAGAATCTCCACCGAAGCGTCACTGTACGTGCGCCATGCAGCGAGAATCTTCGTTGCATGGTCGATGAGAGCTTTCTTGTCGGATGACGTGAGGCGCAATGTCGACATCGGCCATTTCACATGCCCTGCACGGACATTCGGATAGTTCGCAAAGCGATATTCCTGCTCCACTGGCGCGCGTTCCATGGCAAACGTATAGCGCCCGCCCTGGTAGTGGTCATGCGAAAGAATCGAGCCGCCGACGATCGGCAGATCGGCATTCGAACCCGCGAAATAATGCGGAAAAATCTCGAGGAACGCCGCGAGATTCTCAAACGTCTCGCGCGAGATCGCCATCGGCACATGCTCGTTGTTCAGCACAATGCAGTGCTCGTTGTAGTAGGTGTAGGGCGAATACTGCAAAAACCACGAACGCCCCGCAAGATCGAGCGGGATGAGGCGATGCGTCTCGCGCGCGGGGTGATTCACGCGCCCCGCGTAGCCCTCATTCTCGCGGCAGAGCAGGCATTTCGGATAGGAGGAAGATTTCGCGAGCTTTGCCTTTGCGATGTCGCGCGGATCCTTCTCTGGCTTCGAAAGATTGATCGTCACATCGAGAGCGCCGTACTCCGTCGCCGTCTGCCACGCAATGTTCTTGTCGATGCGCGCCTTGCGGATGTAGTTCGAGGCGATGCTCAGATCATAATAGTAATCCGTCGCCTCACGCGGTGATGCCGCATAAAGGGCGCGAAACTGACGCACGACCTCGGACGGACGCGGCATCACGCAGTCCATGATGCGCGTATCAAAGAGATCGCGCTCATCCGTCGTGCCCTCGATCAGCCCCTTCCCCGCCGCATAGTCGAGCATGCGCTCCAAGATGGGCGTCGCCGTCTCCAGTGTTTCATCCACCTGCTCCGGAACATATTCTTCCACACCGAGCACGTCGAGCAGACGATTCGCGGCATAGACTTCATCCTCCGGCGCAATCAGCCCCTTCTGACGGGCAAAGTGCAGGAGGCGGCTGATTTCATGCTGCATATCACACATGATGCATCCTCCCGTTTCCTAGTCCTCATAGCCATGCGGATGATGTTCATGCCAGCGCCACGCCGTGCCGATGACCTGCTCCACATCCGTGAACTGCGGCTTCCAGCCGAGCACGGAACGCGCCTTCTCGCTGGACGCGATGAGCTGCGCCGGGTCGCCCGCGCGCCGTGCGCCGATTTCCACCTTGATGGAGCGTCCCGTCGCCTTTTCCGCTGCCGCAATCATCTCCTTGACCGAGAAGCCCTGTCCGTTGCCGAGGTTGAAGATGTCGCTCGCACCGCCCTTTCGCAGATATTCGAGCGCCAGCACATGGGCGTCCGCGAGATCGACGACGTGGATGTAGTCGCGCAGGCACGTTCCATCCGGTGTCGGATAGTCGTCTCCGAACACCGTGATATGGTCGCGCCGCCCCGTCGGCACTTGCAGGATGAGCGGAATGAGATGCGTCTCCGTCGCGTGATCCTCGCCGATCGAGCCGTCCGGCAAAGCCCCCGCCGCATTGAAGTAGCGCAGAGACACATAGTGCACGCCGTTGGCGCGGCTCACCCACTTCATCATCTTCTCCATCGTGAGCTTCGTCTCGCCATAGGTGTTCGTCGGGCATGTCTCATCGTCCTCGTGGATCGGCACGCGCTTCGGCTCGCCGTAGACCGCCGCCGTCGAAGAGAATACGATCTTGTCGACGCCATGACGCACCATCGCCTCAAGGAGCACCTGCATCCCGTAGACATTGTTGTTGAAGTAGAGCAGGGGCTTTTCCATGCTCTCGCCGACGAGAGAATTTGCCGCAAAGTGGATGACCGCCTCGACCTTGTTTTCAGTAAAAATCTTGTCGAGAACCGAAGCATCGCGAATGTCGCCTTCATAAAACTTTGCCTTCGGGTTCAGTGCGCCGCGATGACCCGTCTGCAGGTTGTCGACAATGACAACCTGCTCGCCCTTTTCGATGAGCGCGTGCACGGCATGAGAGCCGATGTAGCCCGCGCCTCCGCATACCAATATCGCCATGAGAATTCTCCTTTCGCTCCGCTCTTACAGACGGTGTGCGCCGTCCGCAATATTCGCCACATAGAAGCTCGGCGCATAGCCAATCTTCGCCGTATATGCCTCTGCAACATTCTTCTCAAATGCAGGAATTGCCTCGTCGCGCACGATGCTGACCGTGCAGCCTGCAAAGCCGCCTCCCGTCATGCGCGAGCCGAGCACTCCCTCCTGCTGCCACGCGAGTTCCGCGAGCGCATCCAGCTCGGGCCCCGTCACCTCGTAATCGTCGCGCAGGGAAACGTGGGAATCGTTCATCAGTGCGCCAAACCGCTTCACATCATTCTGCTCAAGCGCCTCCACCGCCTCAAGTGTGCGACGGTTCTCGTAAACCGCGTGGCGCGCACGTCTGCGCTCGACCTCATCCTCGATGACAGCGGCATTCTCATCGAACTCCGCGTTCGTCAGCTCGCCGAGCGTTTTGATCGCCTTGACCTTCTGCAGAGCTTTCAGCGCCGCCTCGCTCTGCATGCGCCGCTCGTTGTATGCAGAAGAAACGAGGCTGTGCGCCTTGTTCGTATTCGTGATGACGATGCTGCACCCCTTGAGGTCGAGCTTGCTGTAGCGGTAATCGAGCGTATTGCAGTCGAGCAGGATCGCGCAGTCCTTCTTGCCCATGCCGACGGCAAACTGATCCATGATGCCGCAGTTCATGCCGACGAATTCATTCTCCGCCTTTTGCGCGAGCTTTACAATCTCCACCATGTCGATGCCGAGTCCAAGCTCATCGTTCAGAATGACCCCCATCAAGACCTCGATGGAAGCGGAAGAGGAAAGGCCGGCGCCGTTGGGCAGCGTCCCATAGACGAGGATGTCGAAACCGTGCGCTGCAGGATGTCCCTCATCCTCCATCATTCGCACGACGCCGATGGGATAGTTGGCCCAGCCATAGGCCGCGCTCTTCACCGCACCGTGCATGGGGAACTCCACCACGCCCTGCTCCTCTGCATTCATCGAGTAGAGGCGCGACACATCATCCGCACGCGGCGCAGCGAGCGCATACGTGCCGAGCGAGATCGCACACGGAAAGACGTGCCCGCCGTTGTAGTCCGTATGCTCGCCGATGAGATTCACACGTCCCGGTGAGAAATACGCATGCGTTTCAGCCGCACCGAATTTCTCACGAAATACTTTTTTCATCTCATCCAAGATTGCCATTGGCTCCTCCTCCATATATCTTCATTTGTCCGTCTATATTTTGGCTCGCATGAAAGTAAACGTTTTCTTTTCCCGCTTCCTATTCTATCCTCTTTCGTAAAGAAACGCAAGCGTTTTTGTGAGATTTTCATAGGTTCAGCAAAAGACGGATGCCCCCGCCGTCAAATCCCCTTCATCTTAAACGAGAGGCTTCTCTTCCCATTCGGATAGGTATACTCCGCAAGCACGGGTGCACCCCAGCTGTCGTCGCCGCCCACGCCGCACATGCCCGCCGACGCACGCAGATATGTATGCTGCGGACGCGGCAAATCGTACGCATGGCG
>CAMURM010000235.1 GCA_947097535.1 uncultured Selenomonas sp. | reverse complement strand
GGCTTGCAACATAGAGGAAATTCCCTATTGTGTTTTATTATAGCATAGAAGTCCCTACCCCCACTAGACATAATTAAAATTTTTCTCGACTAAGTTAAGAAACCACTAATAAATTCAGCCACCCATCTTCACGCATCTGCGCTGTCCTCTCGTCGTCGACAAATCCTCGACGTAGCACCGCTACGCCTCCGGTTTGTCTCCTCGATAGATACAGCGCATCTGTGCAAATCTGGGCGGCTTCATTTTATCAGCGTTTCCTTAAAATGTTAATATATCCGTCCATAAATATATGTGAAAATTCCAAGCATGGACATTTTTATCGCATCCTTCAAAAGAATTTTACGGAACCTTCTTTTTCCCTATTGCATTTTCTGCAGCCTCATAGTATAATATCTATTGTTGTCGGGATGTGGCTCAGCTTGGTAGAGCGCATCGTTCGGGACGATGAGGTCGCAGGTTCGAATCCTGTCATCCCGACCATCTTTTAGAAAAGGAAGCAGCCTACGGGCTGCTTTTTTATTTTCGGACACAAAAAAGCTGTGTATGAACCAATTCGACTCATGCACAGCACGAAAGAAAACGCGGATAAATTCAGCTACTCAACTTCACCAATCCGGACAGCTTCATTTTATCAGCGGTTCCCTAAAAACCGCCAAACTCAAAGGCGTTTTCATAATGGCGCACCGTATGCGAGGCTCCCGTGACGAGGACTTCGATGACGTCGAAGCGGCAGTCTCTGTCTTCGAGCCCGTGCTTCTGCACATAGAGAAACGCCGTGCGGAAAATGCGCTGCTGCTTTGTGCGCCCCACCGCTTGCGCCGGCACGCCGAAGCGCGTCGGGCGGCGCGTCTTGACCTCGACGAAGAGCAAGGTGCTGCCGTCTTCGGCGATGATATCGATCTCGCCGAGCTTCGCGCGAAACTGACGCGTCAGAATGCGGCAGCCCCGCCCTTCCAGGTATCTCGCCGCCGCTTCCTCTCCCTGATCGCCGAAGCTCTTCTTCGTCACTTCGGCATCTCCGGCTTTTGATGGCGCTTGTCAATGCGATAGACGTAGGCGAGCACTTCCGCCACCGCGCGATAAAGCTCGGGCGGAATCTCGCGGTCGAGCTCCAGCGCCATCAGCATGTTGACAAGCGATTTATTCTGATAGACGGGAATCGTATTCCTCTGCGCCGCCGCGAGGATATTTTCCGCGACGAAGCCGCGCCCCTTTGCGACGACCTTCGGAGCGCGCTGCTTCTCCGGCTCATAGCGGAGCGCCACAGCTCTCTTGTCGGCAATATTCTCGCTCTCTTCCGGCAGATCTTGATTTTCGTTGTTCGTATTCATCATTCTTTGCTACCCGCTACACTGACTTTGAGATCGGCAAGTTCCAGGGTCATATCGCGAAACGACGCCTTGAACTCGGGGATGTACGACTTGAATTCTTCCACGGCTCCGGCCTCGGAAAAGAGCACGCGCATGTTGAGGCTCTTCGCATCGTATACCTGGCACGTCAGCTCGACGGCGCCGATATGGTCGGTGAGCACACAGAGCCTGAGCCACGTTTCCTTGTGCATGCGGCCGTCCTCGGGCGAATACTTTTCCTCGTTGTGGACATTCGCATAGGCGGGGAAGCTCTGCTTTTCTCCCTCGCCCATATACAAGGGAAGCATGAAGTTCAGCGAGCGATGCGTATTGCCCTTGCCGTCCGTCTGGAAAAGGCTGCCGCCTTCCATTGAGCGTTTCATCGAGGCGGCAAACTCGGCGACATCCCTGCCCGCACGCTTGAGCTGCTGCGCCTTCATGTCCTTGACCGCCATCATATCGCAAAGCTGCATGAACGCCCAAAGTCTCGGCAGATCGCCGAGATTCTTCTGCACGGCGGCTTGATTGACCGCCGCCGGAACATTGTTCTGACTGAGGCGCAGGAGGAGCTGCAGCTGCTTCGCGTCCTTGTCGGGCAGAAGCCGCTGCCCGTTGTTTACGAAATCGCGCAGCAGAGCGGCGTCCCTCTCCGTCAGCGGCATATTCTTCAACAGGAAGGATGCCGTATCCTTCAGGCTCTGCATGAGCTGCGGCGTATTTTGCAGCACGGGCGCCTGGCGCGTGGCGGACTTTGCTTCGCCCTGCATGCCGGTAGAAGTTTGGGCAGGATTCTGTCCCTGCTGCGCCTGCCTTTCCTGCGCCATGTTCGACTGGGTGCCTTCCTGCCTTGTCGGCTGCGGATTCATGCCCTGCGGCTCTTGACGTGCTGACATCGTCTCGGGCGGCTTGCCGTCCTGCACATTGCCGCGCAATGCCTGCTCGCTTGCCTGCCCCCTGCTCTCGGCGGCAGTTCCCTGACTCGGGGCTTTCTGCTGCTGTGTTTCACCCTGCCCTTGCGGCGCATTTCCCTGCCTGCCCGCATCGGCTCCCTGTCCCGCAGCTTTCTGCTGTGCTGTATCGCCTTGCTGCGGCGCGCTTGCCTGTCCCTTACCAGCTTCGGCGCCCTGTCCCTGCGACACATTCACCTGTCCCTTACCATCGGCAGGGCGGCTGTCCGACGGATTTTCTTGTCGGGCTGCCCCTGCTGTACCATCCTCGGCGTTCGGCAGCAGCCCCGCCTGTGCGTCCTTGGCGCCCTGCTGCGGCGCGCTGTCGCCTCTCGCCGACTGTGCGGTTTCTCCTTGGGCTGCATTCTTCCCCTGCGCTGCATTTTCTTCGAGCGCTTCCTGCGATGCCATACCCTGCGGCGTAGCTTGTTGGCGGGCGGCACTTGCGCCGTCTCCTGCCTGCTTCGCCATCGGCGCCGCCTTCGCGCCGCCTTCGCCCGTCTCGCGCGCCGGCAGCTTCGCCTCGCCCTCGGCATCGGCGCTATCTTGCTGGAGCGCCTGCTCACCTAAGGCGGCCGCTGCGCCCTCTTCGTCGGGACGTGGCATGAAATACTGCACGAGCGACTTCAGGAAGTCAAACGAGCCTGCATCTCCAGCCGCCTGCCCACTCTGCGGCTGCATTTGCGCCAAAAGAGCCAACGCCTGCTGCAGCGCCACGGACAAATCCTCCAATGCCCTGGCATCGAGCAGCTGAAACGAGAGCTTGTTGAGGAGCGCCGGTTCCAGAGAACTGCCGCCCTCCTGCGCCGTCAGAAGCGACTTCAGATTTTGCAGCAAAGTCTGCATGTTCTCGCTGAAATCCGATACCGCCACGCCCTTCTCCGCCAATGCCCCCAGCTGCGTGAGCATGCGAGAGAGCGTGCCCAGCTGCTCCAGCGAAAAGCGCTGGCTCTCCGTCGTGCTGCCAAGACCCTCTTCCAGGGTCGCACTCAACGAGAACGAGCTCTCCATGACATTGCGAATCACCTTTTGCAGCGAATCCGGCAAGACCTCAACGGAATCCTCCTGCCCCTGGGATATCCTGCCAAGAACTGACGACAAATCCGCAATGGAATTTCGTATGGAAACATTGGTTTCCTTCGCAAAAGGCGAAGACGCGACACCATCTCCGCGCCGCGTTACAGCATCCGTCGATCCCGTCGTCTGAGGCCGCTGTACCCGCTGCAAAGACCCTGCAGCATTGGCGGCATTTGCTTCCATTGCCATGAAACGAATCCTCCGTGCAAATC
>CAMURM010000234.1 GCA_947097535.1 uncultured Selenomonas sp. | reverse complement strand
CCCGTGGGCGTCGCGGGCATCTTCGAAGTCAGCGTCGGCTCTTTGATCCTCTGGGGTCTCGCGCTTTCCGTGCCGATGGTCATCGGCCCTTTGCTCTTTGCGAAGTGGGCGGGAGAGAAGATCTGGCAGATCCCGACGGCGGAAGGCGGCTGGACGCGCGATAAATCGTATGTCGCACCGAGCGGCAACGGCAGCATCTACGACGATGCACACCTGCCGTCGGCGTTCATCTCGTTCGCGCCGATCTTCGCGCCGATCCTCCTGATCCTCATCGGTACGGTGACCGCCGCCATGGGCATGAAGGGGCAGATCGCCGACATCATCCAGTTCTTCGGCACGCCGGTCATCGCCGTCGGTATCGGTCTTCTGCTCACGATCTACGGCCTGACGGGCAGCCTCGACAGGAAGTGCGTCCTGGAAGAAATGGAGACGGGCATCAAGTCGGCGGGCATCATCATCCTCATCACGGGCGGCGGCGGCGCCTTCGGCATGCTGATCCGCGACAGCGGCGTCGGCACGGTCATCGCCGAAGCCATGCTGCAGACGAGCGTTCCCGCCATCCTGCTGCCGTTCTTCATCGCGACCTTCATCCGCTTCATCCAGGGCAGCGGCACCGTGGCAATGATCACGGCGGCGTCGATCACGGCGCCGATCATCGCGAACCTCTCGGTAAACCCGGTCTTCGCAGCCCTCGCCGCCTGCGTCGGCTCGCTCTTCTACTCCTACTTCAACGACAGCTTCTTCTGGGTCGTCAACCGCTCCATCGGCATCACCGAAGGCAAGGAGCAGCTGCGCCTCTACTCCGTAGCCAGCACGATCGCCTGGGCGACGGGCATCATCGTGCTCCTGATCTTCAACGCAATGTTCGGCTGATCGTCTCGTCAAAGAAAGCCTCCGCGCTGCATTCGCTGCAGTATGGAGGCTTTCGCTGTATTTGGGGAAGTTTTGTGCAAAGGAGGCAAAATTCCGCAAGGCGCCGCTGACGCAGGCGATGATGGCGGAGGCGAGCCGACAGGTGCAGGCAACGGGGCTCGCCTGCTACCGCTACGGCATTTTCTCGCGCGCAGGCTTCGAAGGTGAAGGCACGCCGCGCGCCGATGCCGTGCTGTACGATCTGGAGGATCTGTATGCGTGATTCTTGTCAAGTTCATACTTTTCGGCTAAAATGGGATTGTGACATACATTAGCCGAAAGGAGGCGTCGTGATGGCATACATCAAGCGCAATATGGAGGAGTGTTTCCTGGCGCTGAATGAGCAATACCCTGCAATCTTGCTGACCGGCCCCCGACAGGTGGGCAAGACGACCATGCTGCAGAAGCTCATGGCGGAGGAAGGCCGTGGCAGGCGGTATGTTTCGCTCGATGATCTCAATGAGCGCGCCCTGGCAAAGGCAGATCCTGCTATGTTTTTCCAGCTGCATCAGCCGCCCGTGTTGATTGATGAAATACAATATGCACCGGAACTTTTTACATATATAAAGATTCACGTGGACGAGGCGCAGAGCGCCGGCGATTTTTGGCTGACCGGCTCGCAGGTCTTCAAGCTGATGGACGGCGTGCAGGAATCCCTGGCGGGGCGCGTGGCGCTTCTGCATCTGCCGCCGCTTTCGCAGCAGGAGATATACGGCCATTCGTTCGGCGCATTTACTTTGCGCTTTGCGGAGCTCAGCGAGAGGCAGCGTGTGAGCCCGCCCGCCTCGGCGCCTGAGATCTTTCAACGCTTGTTTCTGGGCGGCATGCCGGCGTTGGTCAGTAAGAAATATCAGGAGCGGGATATTTTTTATTCCAGCTATATCAGCACTTATTTAGAGCGTGACGTGAAGAATTTGTCGGGCAGCATCGACTCCTTGAAGTTTTTGAATTTCATCACGGCGGCTGCTGCCAGAGCCTCGCAGATGGTCAGTTATAAAGGGCTGGCGGATGCCTCGGATATAGATCAGACGACGGCAAAAAGCTGGCTGCGAATCCTGGAAACCCTGGGCATTGTTTTTTATCTGCAGCCATACGCGAACAATGTGCTGAAGCGCCTCGTCAAAACGCCGAAACTTTATTTCTGCGACACAGGCCTTGTCTGCTATCTGACGAAGTGGAGCAGCGCTGAAACTGCCATGAACGGCGCCATGAACGGCGCCTTGCTGGAAAACTATGTCGTGAGCGAGATTCAAAAAAGCTACCAGAATGTCGGGCGAGAACTGTATCTTTACTACTATCGCGATAAGGACGCGAAGGAAATCGATTTGCTCCTGGAAGGAGACGGCTTCCTGCAGCCGATCGAGATCAAGAAAACGGCAACACCGGAGAAAAAGATGATCCGAAATTTCTCTGTAATCGAAAAATCCCCCCTGCAAAGAGGCACGGGCGCGATTCTCTGCCTGTCTGAGAAACTGGGCGCTTTCGATAAGGAAAACCTCATCGTGCCGATCGCTTTGCTTTGAAAGAGAGCGGCAAGGCTGTAGTGCCCTGCCGCTCTCTTTTGCGTTTTCTTTACCTCGTGATCATGCGTCCCAAACGCGTGCCGAAGAGGTAGTTGAAGAACCATTTGAAGGTGACGGAGACGTTGGCGTGGAAGCCGGCTTTCGTCAGGAGGTGGATCCAGAGCCATGCCGACCAGGCGAGGAAGCCTCTGCCGACGAGGGGGCCGGCGGACATGACGGCTTCGCTGTTGCCGATGATCGCCATGACGCCCTTGCTCTTGTAGTCGATATGCTCAGGCGGCTCGCCCTTGAGCTTGTGCAGGATGTTGGCGGCGGCGACGTCGCCTTCGGCCAGGGCGACGGGCGCGAGCGTCGGCAGCGGGCGTTCTTCGCCCGGCGGCGTGAAGCTCGAACAGTCGCCGGCGGCGTAGACGTTCTCGAAGCCCGCCGCATGCATTGTGTCATCGACGACGAGGCGGTGACCGCGATCCTTTTTTGCATCGAGTCCTTCGAGGCAGTCGACGGGACGGACGCCCGCAGCCCAGATGACGGTGCGCGTTTTGATCTCCTGCAGGGGAGCGTCCTTGGGGGCGCTGAAGGGCTTGTAGAAGAGGGTTTCGCCGTCGTAGTCTGTGACCATCATGGAGCATTGGACGGCGACTTTTTTCTTTTCGAGCACGCGTACAGTCTCTTCGCGCAGCTTTTCGGGCATCATCATCAGGACACCGGGGTCGGCGCCGATCAGATGGATTTCGACCTCGCTGAAGTCGATCGTATGGTATTCCTTCTGAAAGACGTCGTAGATGAGCTCGGAGAGACCGCCTGAGCCTTCGACGCCGATGGGGCCTGCGCCGACGAAGACGAAGGTCAGGAGCGCCTTGCGCTTTAGGGGATCGGTCTCGCGCGATGCCTCTTCGAAGACCTTGAGGACGTGGCTGCGGATCTCGATGGAGTCGACGAGGGTCTTCAAAGGCAGGGAGTTCTCCTCGATGCTCTTGGAACCGAAGAAGTTCGGCGTGGAGCCGAGCGCGATGATGAGGTGATCGTAGGGAATCTCGCCGCGGTCAGTGCGCACGACTTCTTGCCTGACGTCGATGCCTTCGATTTCGGCGAGCAGGAAGTTGACGTTTGCGGCGCCGCGGAAGAAGCTGCGAATCGGATAGATGACCTCGTCCGCCGAGAGCATG
>CAMURM010000233.1 GCA_947097535.1 uncultured Selenomonas sp. | reverse complement strand
GCGAGATGAACCCCGAGCAGCTCTGGGAAACGACGATGGATCCCGAAGGCCGGACGATGCTCCAAGTGCGCATGGAGGACGCCGAAGAAGCCGACGAGCTCTTCACGATCCTCATGGGCGACAAGGTCGAGCCGCGCCGCCAATTTATCGAAGAGCACGCGAAGCATGTGCGAAACCTCGATATTTAATCAATAAGATGGAATCCATTCCTCTAAAATCATGTTATAATGATAAAAGGGGAATGGATTCCATTTTTTATAAAGAAAACGCTGAATTTATCCGTGGTTCGGTAAGAAAGGAGAAAGCCATGAAATGGATCAAGCGCACGGCCTATATGGACTTTTTAGAGCGCCATCGCGAGCGCAGCATCATCAAGGTGGTAGCGGGCGTGCGCCGCTGCGGCAAATCCACGCTCTTTTCCCTCTATCAGGAGTGCTTGCTGCAAGACGGCGTGGCGAAGGAGCAGATTCACGTCATCAATTTCGAGGATCTTGCCTTCGAAGAATTGCAGGAATACCATGCCTTGTACCGCTATATTTCGGAGCGCCTCGTGCCGGGGAAGTGGAACTACGTCTTTCTTGATGAAATACAGCATGTGCCGCAGTTTGAAAAAGCTGTGGACAGTCTTTTCATCAAGGAAAAGGTCGACATATATCTGACGGGATCGAACGCTTACTTCATGTCGAGCGATCTTGCCACCTTGCTCTCGGGGCGCTATGTGGAGCTTCACATGCTGCCCTTCTCCTTCCGCGAATTTTGCAGCCGCGAGGCGATGCGGGAAAAGTTCAGCCTGCGTGAGCTCTATGAAAAGTATACGCAGGAAAGCTCTTTCCCCTATGCCATGCAGCTTGCAGGCAGGGAAAAGGACATCAACGAGTATCTGCAGGGAATCTACAATACGATCCTTCTGAAGGATGTCGTGGCGCGCCTGCGCATTGCCGATGCCAAGATGCTCGAAAGCGTCACGAAGTATCTTTTCCTCCATGTCGGAAGCCTGCTTTCACCAAAGAAGATCGCCGCTTCCATGACGAGTGCGGGGCGAAAGATCGACGGCAAAACGGTGGAGCGATATTTACAGGGACTGCAGGACGGTCTGCTCGTCTATCAGGCGGATCGCTTCAACCTCGTCGGCAAAGAAGTCCTGCGCATCAATCCGAAATATTATGTCGTCGATGCCGCCATGCGCTTCTTCCTCGTCGGCAGGAAGGGGCAGGATACGGGACATGTACTCGAAAACATCGTCTACCTCGAGCTTCTGCGGCGCGGCTATCGCGTCTATGTCGGAGCGCTTCCGAGCGGCGAAGTCGATTTTGTGGTGCAGGACGAGCATGGAATCAGCTACTACCAGGTAGCAGAATCGACGCAGCAGCCCGAAGTTCTGGCACGCGAGCTCAAATCCCTGCAAGCCATCAAGGATCACTACCCGAAGTTTCTTCTGACCTTGGATGAAGTGAACGCGACGGCGGATTACGACGGCATAAAGAAGAGGAACGTCCTGCGCTGGCTTTTGGGAGAAGTATGAAAAGGGCTGTGCATCCGTCATAGAGACGTTTGCACAGCCCTTTCGTTTCTTACGCTTCGATTTTCCGCATCGCGCGCGCCTGCTGCATCTTTTCCGGCAAGTCTTCGAGCGCTGTGCCGGCGGCGGCTTCGATGGCGGCGAGGACGACGCCTTCGACGAGGGGGGCGTCGATGAGCTTCAAGCGACGATCTGCCATCGCCTCGACGGCGATTTCTGCCGTCATGACGGCGCTGCCCATGTCCATGAAGAGGGCGGCGCCATCTTCGGTATACGTTTCTTCGATGGCAGCTGCGATCTTCTCGTAGCTCGTGCCGAGGCCGCCGTCTTCCGTGCCGCCGGCGGCGACGATACGCACGTCGCGCGCCATCATCCTGGCGACTTCGACGACGCCCTCGGCGAGCTTTTCACTATGCGAAATGACGATGATGCTGAACATCGTGCTCCCTCCTCACATCGTGTCCGCCATGGCGCGCAGCATGAAGGATGAGGAGACGGCGCCGGGATCTCGGTGGCCGAGGCTGCGCTCGCCGAGGTAGCTCGCGCGTCCCTTCGTGGCGATGATGTCCTTCGTGCGCTCCGCGCCCTTTTCGGCAGCGACGGCGGCGGCGAGCAGGGCTTCCTTGAGGTTTTTCTTCCTCTGTATGGCTTCGCGCATGGCGCGCTCGGCGGGGCAGAGGGCGTCGAGCATCGTCTTTTCCCCCATAGTCGACTTGCCGCGCATTTTGATGCCCGCGACGGAAGCGGCAAAGGAGGCGAGGAAGTCTTCGGCGGAGAGATCCATCTTGCCCTTGAGCACTTCGCCCGCCTTCATGAACGCCGTGCCGTAGAGAGCGCCTGAGGCGCCGCCGACGCTCGATACGATCGCCATGCCGATGCCCTTGAAGATGGCGCCGCTGTCCTTTTCTACGAGAGAAGGAATCTTCTCCATCACAGCCTTTGCGCCGCGCGCCATGTTGATGCCGTGGTCGCCGTCGCCGATGGCGCTGTCGAGCTCGGTCAAGGTGTCCTTTTCCGCCTCGATCTTTTCAGAAATTGCCTTCATGATTTCCAGCAGCTTTTTTGTATCCATACCTTTCTCCCTCATTCCTTGCTCTACCCTTTGAAACTCCTATTTCTTCCAGGCAAGCGCGTCTGCTTTGGCGTCGTAGAGACGCTTGAGCTCGTCGTCGAGGCGCAGGAGGGTCAGGGAAAAGCCCGCCATTTCGATCGCCGTCATGTAGTTGCCGACGATCGTATCGTAGACAGTGATGTTCTTTTCCTGCAAGTAGTCCTGCACGAAGTTGTTGATGATGTAAAGCTCCATCAAGGGCGTCGCACCCATGCCGTTGACGAGGACGACGACTTCCCTGCCGCTGTAGTCGATGTCGGCAAGTATGGTATCAAGCAGCTTTTTTGCCGCTTCGTTGGCACAAAGGAGCTTCTCACGGCTCGTGCCCGGCTCACCATGGATGCCGATACCGATCTCGATCTCGTTCTCCTTGAGCGTGAAGCCGTGCTTACCGGCAGCGGGAACGGTGCACGGGGAAATCGCCATGCCCATGGAGCGGACATTCTTGATGACGTTTTCGGCACATGCCTTGACCTCGGGAAGGCTTGCGCCTTCTTCGGCGCGTGCGCCCGCGATCTTGTGCACGAGCACCGTGCCGGCGACGCCGCGCCTGCCCGTCGTGTAGAGGCTGTCCTTCACGGCGACGTCGTCGTTGACGATGACGTACTCTGCCCGGACGCCCTCGTCCTTCGCCATGTCGATCGCCATTTCAAAATTCAGGACATCGCCCGTATAATTCTTGACGATGGCGAGGACGCCGGCTTCTGTGGCGATCGCCTTGATTCCTTCGTAGATTTGATCGGGCGTCGGCGAGGTGAATACCGCACCCGCCACGGCACAATCGAGCATGCCTTCGCCGACGTAGCCGCCGTGTGCCGGCTCGTGACCGCTGCCGCCGCCGGAAACGAGTGCGACCTTGCCCTCTTTTTTCTGTGCACGCACGATGATGTTGCCTTCGGGGAGCTTTCGGAGCTTCTGCGGTGCTGCCTTGGCGAGACCTTCGATCATCTCGCGCTCGACATCTTCCACCTTG
>CAMURM010000232.1 GCA_947097535.1 uncultured Selenomonas sp. | reverse complement strand
GTCAAAATGGCGCATGCCGAGGACGCGCTTCGACGCCTCGCGCACGACAGCAAAGGCCTCGGGCAGCATATCGTCAAGGCTCTCGCCGTTTGCGAGACGCTCCTTGAACCTTCCCGTATGACCCGCGAGCGCATCGTCGCTGAGGCTTTCGAGCGCCTTTTCGTGGCCGTTGATCACGTCGACCATGCCGCGCATGCGCTTGATTTCCTTGTCGTTGTTATCTCCTAAGAATCGCTTGATAAATCCGAGCAATCCGTATCACTCCTCGTCTCCGCAGCCGCCTTTTGCGGCGCAAGATAATAGTAGAAGGAAGCGCACAAAGCGTTTCCCATAGAAACTCATAAATACCCTATCTTATAGATTTTATCAGACAATCACCCATAAGTCAAAAAATCCTCTTGCTGCGCTCGCTGAGCATCGCCTTCAGGTGCATGCCGGGCATCGTGAAGCCGCGCCCCATGACCTCGTTCGCCGAGAGCACGATCATGAAGGCGTTCTTGTCGATGAGGTTCGCGATGAGCTTGACCTTACTGATCTGCGTGAGCGAGCAGACGAGGAAGAGCACGTTCCGCTCCTTGCGCGTAAACGCGCCCTGCCCGTGCAGGAAGGTCACGCCGCGCCCGACCTCGCAGATGATCGCCTCCGAGATCGGCTGCACATGGTCGGAGATGATGAGCACGACCTTGCGGCTGTTGAAGCCCGCGACGACCCTGTCTGTCACGGCGGAGTTCATGAACATGCAAATGAGCGTATAGAGCGCCGGCATGACGCCGAAGAGCGCCGCCGCTAAGAGCATGATGACGCAGTTGAAGGCGAAGATCACGCTGCCCATGTTGAGCGAGTAATACTTCTTCACGATGGCGGCGACGATGTCGAAGCCGCCTGAGCTGCCATTCATGCGGAAGATCAGCCCGTAGCCGATGCCGTTCAGGACGCCGCCGAAGATCGCCGCGAGCATCGTGTCGGGCACGGGTGAGTAGGCGTTCAAAAATCGCGTCGCGTCGACGCAAAAGGAAAAGAGGATCGTGCCGAAGGCGATGTCGAGCGTATAGTCGCGCCCGAGCGTCCTGTACGCCGCCGCTAGGAGCGGCAGGTTGTAGAGGAACATCTGGACGCCGATGGGCAGGGCGAAGAGATAGTAAAAGATCATCGCGATGCCCGCAATGCCGCCCGACAGGAGGTGTGAGGGCACGACGAAGAGGTTGATCGACGAGCTGCTGATGAGACAGCCGAGCAGGATGCCGAGGTACCGAAAGACGCGGCTCTTCAGCGGCAGCCGCTTGATATGGAGCATCAAGGCGCCTCCTTCTTGCTGGCTTCCCAATGAAGCTGCGGCTCTTCTGCATCAGGAAGCGCGCTCGTGTCGATGTCTCGCGCGCCGAGGGACATCGCATGGATGTCCGTGTTCTCCCAGGCGCTCCTCTCCTCATCCGTCAGCGCGTCCGCCTCTTCCTCCGTCAGCGGCAGGCTCGTGAGGCGCCACGAGACGAGGCTGCCATCCGTCGCATCGACGCCCAATATGAGCTTCTGTCTTTTGTCCTGCGGATTCTCGTAGACGAAGCAGACGCTGCCGTCGAGGAAGGTGCGCTGCTTCTCGCCGAACGTCGCGCGTATCTTGTACGATGTCGCGCCGTAGCGCACGCCCGCGCGCGCCGTATAAGCCTCCGAGCGCACGAGGATGTCGGCAACCTTGCCCGTATCGACGGCAACGCCGACCTCGTAGCCCTTGGCGAACGTATAGTAGCGCATGTGGATATCCCAAACCATGCGCTCCTTATCGAATTCGGGCTTGCCGAAAGCCGCGAGCATCTTCTCCTCCGCATCGCCGAGCGCTATGCCCCGGATCGTGAAGTCTTCACTCTCCAAACCGCCCCGCGCCTCGCCCGCCGTCGGCAGTGCGAGAAAGAGCAAGAGGAAGAAAAACATCGCCAGACCATGATACAATCGCATTTTCCCACCGTCCCCATCATGCTATGAAAAAGTTTCCCCTTGATTCTATAACACGAGCGGCGGCTTGTCAAAAGGAAGTGCTGAATGGTATGTGTCAAGGTTTTCTCGGTGAGAAATAGCCGGAAATCTCATAATCATGGTGTTTTAATGAACACAGGCGGCACACTATCGCGGGTGCTAGCATCTCTTACTCATATCAATCGATGATTTGTATTATCGCCCCTGATCGATATTCTTCTCTTTTTCTCTCTCGGCACAGGAAGCTCCTCATACATGGCACGCACCAACTCGCTCAAAAACGCCTTATCATCCAAGCGATTCACCAACAGCATTTCCTTCGCCCCCTCATAAGGCAGTTCATGCGGTGCATCCGGCATACGCGCAACAGCTGCCTTTACCGGCTTCACAAGGAATCGATCATCGTAAATTCCTCCGAAGATTTTTTTCTTATAATATAGGATGTACTCGCCCATCATAGCACGATAGGAAATATCTTCTAAACCGGATAGCTGTTCCAATACGAACTCCAGATACTCTTTCGTCGATGCCATAAACCTTCCTCCATCAACATGACTTCCTCATCACTCCACATTCAGCCCCACATCGTCCCTCAATTGTATGGCTTCTCCCACATGCTTCGCCTCGATCGTCGCCGCCCCGTCGAGATCGGCAATCGTGCGTGCGACCTTGATGATGCGATCATACGAGCGTGCCGACAGATTCATGACCTGAAACGCCTGTGCTAAGAGATTCTGCGCCTCTGGCTCAAGAATGCACGTCTTTTTCAAAATCGCATGACTCATCTGCGCGTTGCAAAATATGCCCCATTCCCTCAACCGTTCCATCTGAATCTCTCGCGCAGCCAAGACGCGCTCCCGAATCGCAGCCGAAGATTCCGCCTTCGCCACAGATGTCATATCCTCGTACTTGACGCGCGGCACATGGACATGAATGTCGATGCGGTCGAGCAGCGGCCCCGAAATCTTCCGCGTATAGCGCTTGATCTCATTCGGCGTGCAGTCGCAGCTCTTCTCCTTGTCGCCAAAATAGCCGCACGGACAAGGATTCATTGCCACGACCAAAATGATACGAGAGGGAAATGTCAAAGTCGCATTGACCCGTGCCACGGTCACAGCGCCGTCCTCCAACGGCTGGCGCAGAACTTCGAGCGTCGACTTGCCGAACTCCGGCAGCTCGTCGAGAAACAGCACGCCGTGATGCGAGAGCGTCACCTCGCCCGGACGCGGGATGCTGCCGCCGCCGATCATCGCCACCGTCGACGTCGTATGATGCGGACTGCGAAAGGGACGCGTCTCCACAAGACCGCTGCCGTCCTTCAAAAGCCCCGCGATGCTGTAAATCTTCGTCACCTCGAGCGCTTCCTGCCGCGTCATCGGCGGCAGAATCGACGGCAGACGGCGCGCGAGCATCGTCTTGCCCGAGCCCGGCACGCCGACCATCAACAGGTTATGCCCTCCCGCCGCCGCGATCTCTAACGCACGCTTGGCGAAGAACTGCCCCTGCACATCGGCAAAGTCATCCGAAGACGCTTCTGTATCACATGCCGCAGCAGGTGTCGCTTCCAGCGGAAGTAGTTCCGCCTTGCCCAAGAGAAAATCATACAGCTCGCGCAAGTTTTTCGGCGCATACACGCGGATGCCGTCGACGAGCAATG
>CAMURM010000231.1 GCA_947097535.1 uncultured Selenomonas sp. | reverse complement strand
GACATGTCGACGCCCGAGGAAGCGCGCGCCTACATGGAGAAAATCAAGTCGATCCTCGAATACATCGACGTTTCCAACTGCCGCATGGAGGAGGGCAACCTGCGCGCCGATCTCAACATCTCCCTTCGCCCTGTGGGACAGAAGACGCTCGGAACGAAGGCGGAGATGAAGAACATCAACTCGTTCAAGGCGATCGAGGACGCGCTCTCCTACGAAATCGAGCGGCATGAAGAAATCCTTGAGGACGGCGGACATATCGTACAGGAAACGCGCACATGGGATCCCGAACGCGGCGTCACGAAGTCCATGCGCTCTAAGGAAGAGGCGCACGACTACCGCTATATGCCGGAGCCCGATCTCGTGCCCATTGTGACGACGAAAGAGGAGATCGAGGCGTATCGCAAGGGATTGCCTGAGCTGCCGGACGCGCGCCGCGAGCGCTATATGGAAGAGTTCGGTTTGTCGGCTTACGACGCGGGCATCCTCACGGCATCACGCTCCATGGCGGAGTATTTCGAGGCGTGCCTAGCAGACGGCGCCGACGCGAAGGGTGCGGCGAACTGGATCATGGGCGATCTTGCGAAGAACCTCAACGCCGAGGGCAAGACGATTGAGGAATCACCGGTTGAAGCACAGCGCCTCGCGCAGATGCTCAAGCTCATTGAGAAGGGCACGATCTCGTCGAAAATCGCTAAGAAGGTTTTCGCCGAAATGTGGACATCGAGCGATGCACCTGAAAAGATCGTCGAGGACAAGGGACTCGTGCAGATTACGGACACGAAGGCGATCGAGGCGATCGTCGATGCTGTCATCGCTGCCAACCCGAAGCCCGTCGCCGACTACAAGAGCGGCAACAAGAAGGCGGTCGGCGCGCTCGTCGGCCAGGTTATGAAGCAGTCGAAGGGCAAGGCAAATCCGCAGCTTGTCAATCAGCTGCTCGCAGAGAAGCTGAGCTGATATAGTTTTGTAAAGGCAGTCGCGAAAGCGACTGCCTTATTTTTGCAGGGAAAAGGGAGCTTTGCGCGAATAAGACAAGGAGAAGTCATTTGTCAAAAGCAACGGAAAGGTGATTCCTATGCAATATAAAGCTGTGATTTTCGATCTCGACGGCACGATTATCGACTCTTTGGAGGATCTTGCAGACAGCGTGAACATTATGTTGGCGGATTATGGCTTTCCGACGCATGCGGTGGAAAAGTATCGTTACTTCGTCGGCAACGGCTCGAAAAAGCTTATGGAACGCACGCTGCCCGAGGAAAAGGCGGCATCTGCCGAGTTTGTGGAAGAAGCGCTCGCGAAATACAAGGCGATTTACAAGAATCACCTCTTGGAAAAGACGCGTCCTTACAAGGGTGTGCGCGAGCTTTTAGCAGCGTTGAAGGAGCGCCATATACCGCTTGCCGTCTGCACGAATAAGCACAACGAGGCTGCCTTGGCCATCGTGAAGATTCTCTTTGAACAGGGTACCTTCGCGGCGGTGCTCGGCGATCGCCCGGGACACGCGAAGAAGCCCGATCCGGCAACGCCGCTGGAGATTGCCGCAAGCCTCGGCGTAAAGCCTGAGGAGGTCGCCTATTTGGGCGATACCGCCGTCGACATGGAGACAGCCGTGCGCGCGAGCTTTCTGCCCGTCGGCGTCCTCTGGGGTTTCCGCCCGGAAAAAGAGCTCTTGGAAAGCGGCGCCAGGGTGCTGCTTGAAACGCCGCTAGAGCTCTTGGAGAAAGTGGCTTTTTGCGAAAGTTAGATATTTGAGGGAATGAGGTAACGAGGCTCAATGAAGAAAGAAATCCCCGTGCAGCAGGGCAAAAAATATGAGATCGAAGTCAAGACGCTCGGCACGAGCGGCGAGGGGGTGGGGCGTGTGGCGGACTTCACAGCATTCACGCCCGGCGCTTTACCCGGCGAGCGTGTGCTCGTTCGCATCGATGAGGTCAAGAAGACGTATGCACGCGCGAGTCTCGTGGAAATCTTGACGGCGAGCCCTGAGCGCGTCGAGCCGCCCTGTCCGATTTACGAATCCTGCGGCGGCTGCCAGCTTCAGCACCTCTCCTACGAGGGGCAGCTGCGCTTGAAGCGCCAGCAGGTCGTCGATGCCGTCGAGCGCATCGGCGGCATCAGCGGCGTCGAGGTCTTTCCTGTGCTGGGCACACAGGAACCGTGGCTCTATCGCAACAAGATGCAGTTTCCCGTCGGCAGGAAGAAGGGGAGGACCGTCATCGGCTGCTTTGCCAGAGGCTCGCACGACATCATCGATACGCGCGACTGTCGCATTCAAAAGGAAGGCAACAACACCATCATCAACGTCATGCGCGAAATCGTCGAGCGCCTGCATATCCCCGTCTACGACGAGGATCGCCACACGGGCGTCCTGCGCCACATCGTCGGCCGCATCGGCGAAAACGGCGAAGCCATGGTCGTCCTCGTCACAGCGACGAAGGAACTGCCCAAGGCAAAGGAAATCACGCGCCTTTTAAAAGAGCGCGTGCCGAACCTCAAGAGCGTGCAGCAAAATATCCAGACATACCGTAACAATGTCATATTGGGACGCGAAACGAAGCTCCTCTGGGGCAAGCCAACGATTCCTGACCGCATCGGCAGGCTGCGCTTCTCCATATCCGCGCGCTCCTTCTTCCAGATCAATACGGAGCAGGCAGCCCGCCTCTACGAAAAGGCTCTGGAATACGCCGACCTCAGCGGCACAGAAACCGTCATCGACACCTACTGCGGCACGGGCACGATCACGCTTTTCCTCGCGCAAAAAGCCCATCACGTCTACGGCATCGAGATCGTCAAGCCCGCGATTGAGGACGCGAAGAAGAACGCGCGTGATAACCACATAAAAAACGCGACCTTCCTCGTCGGCGATGCCACAAAAATCATGCCGCGCCTCTGCCACGAAAACATCCGCCCACATGTCATCGTTGTCGACCCGCCGCGAGCCGGCTGTACGGAAGCCGTCCTGAAAACCTTCGCCGCCATGCGCCCCGACCGCATCGTCTACGTATCCTGCAACCCCGCAACGCTCGCAAGAGACATGGCAATTTTGGCGACGCTCGGGTATATGGCGAAAAAGATACAACCCGTCGACATGTTCCCTCAGACCTCGCATGTGGAGTGTGTGGTATTGATGTCTCGGGAGCAAAAGTAAAGGGACGGGAAAAGTTTGAAATTAAGGGATTCCGATAGATTTGTTCTGAGAGGTCAAGCGATTATGCACTTAACTGAATTTTTAGCGTCTGCTAATAAGGCGGGCGCTTTATTTTTTACAAGACATTTACTTCCGATAATTTATACTTATCGGAACTTATAAATATTTTGTTTATCTTTATATATGCCTGTATTATAAACCGAGTAACCACGCCGCATTATCGGTACATTTCCCGATTTCGATATTTATGTTTATTTATGGTGATTCATGCTTGTTTTGAAACTTGCGGCGGCAAAATGGCGGCAAAACAAATAAGCCCCGAAGCCGAAGCCTCGGGGCTAAACTTACCACTCAACCACATTGTACATCACACTCGCGCCGTGCGGCTTTGTGCCGTCAAAGTGCATGAGCGCTTCAAAGCGTCCTTGCTCATAGCCGATAGTGGCGTACGCTTTGCCGTCAACCATCGTCGCACCTGCCTTGATTCGATGGTC
>CAMURM010000230.1 GCA_947097535.1 uncultured Selenomonas sp. | reverse complement strand
CGTCATATCCTCCAAACTTCCGGGGCCGATGCCCACCACTGTTATTTTTCCCATATCTAAAAGAACTACCTCCTTATTTTCTGAGTGCTAAAAAGGTGCTATTAATTATCTGGTAACGTCCTTATGTAGCACGATGCATCGAAGTATGCTATACTTTATGCGTTGCCTCTTCATCCCGGGCACGGGAAGGGGGTGCAGGTGCCATGGAGAATGCTGCACTATCATTCTTTCTCTCCGTCGCGGCGGGGGTAGTCTGCCACTACCTTTGCAGATGGCTTGACGAGAGAGCCAAAGGCAACAAGCCTGAGCGTTAAGCCCTGCTCGCAGTATGGGAATAGAAACGCCCCCCAAGTCACTACCTTGGGGGGCGTTTCGTGTATGTGCCGTGATGTTGCACTATCATTCTGCCACCCCTAGTATAGCATATTCGGTTGTACGTATGCAAGTCTATCATTCATCCAATCGCCCGACAGCGGCTATTTTTTTACATCTTTTCCTCGCGTCGACGTTTCCAACGGCAACACCTGAACGCGATGCGTCGAAGAGCAAAACGCTTGCAAGAGAATTTTCCTTATATGAGCTTCCATATATTATTTTTCCCATACAAGTGCCACCGTCACTTTCTCGAATCTTGTTTTGGCAAGGGCGAGTCGTCCTGCGGGGACGCTCGTGAGCGCTGCAGCTTCTGCGACGTTGCCGATGCCGATGTTTTTCCTGACAAAAGGAGCCTCCGTAAGGCCGTATGCCGCGATCGTCTCCTGCATTTCTTCGTTGGGGTAAAAGCGGATTTCCCGCTTGAGCTCCGCCACCAAAGCCAGAAGCCCCGCCTCTTCCGCCTTCGCCTCGGTGCTCGCGAGGAGCGATACGTCCGCGAGGCTGCGGCCGATCTTCGTGAGCGCCGCTTCCAACGCTGCGCGAATCTCCGCCGCTGTCGCACCGCGTCGGCAGCCAATGCCGGCGATCAGGCGGCGCGGTATGAGGCGGATCAAGTCCGCGCGCGCCTCACCCTCACTTTCGGTAAGCCACGCGCTCAGATGCGCCGCCTGCGGCGGCACGCCCTCGCACACGCGAGCCGCCAGTCCCATATCGGCGAGGCGCTTCTTGTAGAAGCTCGCGCGCACGAGCTTCGCATCGATCACATAGTGAATCTCTTCGCCTTCGAGCACGGCGCTGTTGAAGCGCTTGATCTGCTCCTTCGGCCAGGGGCGCAGCGCGAGGCGCGCGGCTGCGACGTCGACGGCAAGCTTCCTTTGCACATCCGTTGCCGTCGTGATGACGGGATCTGCGCCAAGCGACGCCGCGAGCTCGCGCGTGAGCTCGTTGGCACCGCCGATATGCCCCGAGAGCAGGCTGATGACATGCTGTGCCTCCTCATCGAGGACGAGGACGGCGGGATCTTCGAGCTTGCTCTTCACGGAGCCCGCGATCATGCGCACGGCGATGCCCGTTGCCATGACGAAGATCAAAGCGTCGTACCGGCGGAAAGCCGCCTCGACCTGCGGCGCGAGGCGCTCGTAAGCGTGCGCCTCCGCAGGCTTCTCCTGCCCCGCCTTAACGAAGATGTCAACGCTCGCATCGAGCGACGCCCGGATGTGACGAGCCGTGCGCGTGCCGCGCGGCGTCGCCGTAAAGACGGCGCACCTCATTTGCTCGCTTCGCGGAACATGTGGCTGAACTCGGGTGCGTAGAGCCGCGAAAGCTCATAATCGGCGCCGAGGCAGCGGCTGACGACGATCATCGCCGTGCGATCGATGCCCTTGTCGGCGATTTCCGCTACGATCGTCTCCAAAGTGGCGCGCACGATCTTCTGCTCGGGCCACGAGGCGCGCTGCACGATGGCGATTGGCGTATCGGGCGCGTAGCCGCCCGCGATGAGCTCTGCCACGACATCGGAAAGCATCGTGATGCTGAGGAAGATGCACATCGTCGCCTGATGGGAAGCTAAAGAACGCAGCTTCTCGCGCTCGGGAACGGGCGTGCGCCCCTCGTTGCGCGTGATGATGACCGTCTGCGAGATGCCGGGCAGCGTGTATTCCTGCTTCAGAGCGGCTGCCGTCGCGAGGAAGGAGCTGACACCCGGCACGACCTCGAAGTCAATGTTCTTCTTCTTGAGCGCATCCATCTGCTCCTGAATCGCGCCGTAGATGCTCGGATCGCCCGTATGGAGGCGCACGACCAGCAAGCCCTTCGCCACCGCCTTCTCAATCGTCTCGATGACCTCGGGAAGCGTCATCGAAGCCGAGTCGTGAATCTCCGCGCCCGCCTTGGCGAAGTCCAAAAGCGCCGGATTGACGAGAGAGCCCGCATAGATGATGACATCGGCCTCTTTGAGCAGCCTGTGTCCCTTGAGCGTGATGAGCTCGGGATCGCCCGCGCCCGCGCCGACAATGTATACCTGCATGTTCTTCCTCCTGTTACACGTTTGCTTTATGGCAGGAAATGATGTAGACGGGGTTGATTGCCTCCGCCATATCGTAAGGACCGACCTTTTTCAGCCGATTGACCTGCACCTGTACTGTGTCGTAAATATAGCCGCTTTTCTTACGCATGTAAGCGAGCGAGCTTGAGAGCGTCTGCACGGTGATGCAGTTGATGACGATGGTGCCGCCGGGCTTCAGGCGCGCGTCGAGGAAATCAAGAATCTCCTCAAGATGACTGCCCGTACCGCCGATCATCGCCGCGTCAAGGCTCTGCGGCAGCTGCTCCAACCCTTGCGGCGCTTCGCTTTCGATGATCGTGATGTTCTCGGCGCCGAACTTCGCCGCGTTCTGACGGATGAGCTCCACGGCTTCTCTTTTTCTCTCCACGGCGTAGACGTGCCCTTCCCTTGCCAGAAGCGCCGCCTCAACGGAAAGCGAGCCCGTGCCCGCGCCGATGTCACAGACGATGTCCGCACTCTTGATCTTCGCACCTGCCAGAGTCAGGATGCGGATCTCCTTCTTCGTCATGGGCACCTTGCCGCGAATAAATTCTTCGTCTTCAATACCTAAAAAATGCTTCATGCTTCCACCACCAAAATGCCATGGGAAATCTCCGGCGCCGAGGCTGCTTCGCCGAGCGTCGTATGCAGGATCGCCTCATCTTCATAGGAAAGGCGCGAACAGATATGGAGCTTCGCCTCGCTCGGCCAACCGAGCTCCATGAGCCGCGGCGGAATCGTGCGCGAATTGTGCACGCGATCCGTCAGGAGGCCGAGCAGTGCGCTCTTTCGATAGGCAAGCTCTTCCTCCTGCGGCACGCGCCCGTGAAAGGACGCCAGCCGCGCTTCGTGCCACGGCAGGGCGAGGCGCGCGAACGCCATCTGCAGGGAGCTGACGCCCGGTATGACGATGAGCGAGCGCGGCGGAAACTCGCGCCGCAGAGCATCGAGCAGCGAGTAGTAGCCGGGGTCGCCCGACACCATGACGACGACGTGCGTTTTCTCAAGCTTTTCCTTGATGAACGAGAGCACGGCGGCTATATCGCCGCGAATCGTCATCGTTTCCTGCCCTTGCCGCGCGAAATCCGCCAACGCCCGACTGCCGCCGACGAGCACCTCCGCGCCCTCGATGGCAGCGCGCGCCGCCGGCAGGACGAAGTCGGGGTTGCCCGGACCGATGCCTGCCACTACGATTCTATGTTCCAATGAAAATCCCTGCCTATCTCTCTTGCTGT
>CAMURM010000229.1 GCA_947097535.1 uncultured Selenomonas sp. | reverse complement strand
ATTCCTGGTAAGTGAGCTGCTCCACAGAAACGACTTCCACGTTGACCATCGTCCGCAAATGGGTAGATAGGTGGGTGTTCAAGAGACGCGCGAAGTTCTCGTAGAGCATGTTCAGCGTGCGGATCTGATCCTTCGAGAACTTGTCCGGCCGCTTGAAGTCGTATGTCTTGACCTTCCTCTCTTCCTCTTCCGCCTGCACTTCTTCAGCGGAGACCTCACCGGTCGACAGAGCCGAGAGGAGCTTGTCTATCTCGTTTTGTGACAAGACATCTTCTGCCAATCTTCCTCCTCCTTTCTCCCTTGCTCTGATGGCTCATCACTGCATGAGGAAGCTCGTGATATAGACCTCATACACCGACCCTTCGCCCAGCGCCTTGTTCAAGCTGTCGCGCAGGGTCGTCTTCAACTCATCCTGCTTGCCCGCGTCAAGCTCCTCGACCTTCAGGGAGCGCAGCGTCTGCAGCGTCACATCCATGACCTTCGTCTCCGCCGGCGCCAGAAGCTTGCCGTCGGCGATGTTGTCCTTCTTGCCGGGGTTCATCTCCAGAACGATGCTCGTCTTCAGGAAGCGTCCCGCCTTGAGACCGCCGACGTTGACGAGTATGCCGTCCTTGGGATCACCGAGCTTGATGAAGACGCCGGGGTCGTGGCTCAGCCTCGAAGGACCGCCGGCGTCACCCGCATTGCTCGCCATCATCTGCTGCGTGATGAAAAAGGAAATGCCACCCGCCGCCAACAGCGCCACAATGACTATGACAACAATCAGGATGATCGGGGATTTCTTACCCGGCTCCGGAGCAATGGCTTGCCCTTCTTTTTCTTCCGCCATGAAACTTCCTCCTCCTAACTCTTCTCTATCATCCATCATCCGGGGAAACCCCGGAATCACAAACCATGCATGGCGCGGCGGTACTCCATGACGCGCCGCACGATCTCGTCCATCGATTCTTCGACGATGAGCTTCTTGCCGTTCGTGAGTGTGACGACCGTATCGGGCGTCGTCTCCACTGTCTCTATTATTTCGGCGTTGAGGACGAATTCCCCTTTTTTCTGCGCCTCCGACTTGAATTTTGTCAGCTTGATCATCCGTCCATCCTTTCGCCTCAGTATAAGTGCGGGGCAGGGAGGGGCTTGCGCCCCCGCCTGCCGATCGAGCTGCGTGCCGCACGGCGCGGCATCTCAGCTCATCTCGTCATCAGCGCTTCATATTGATGACGGTTTCGAGCATCTCGTCGCCGACCGTGATGATCTTCGAGTTGGACTGGAATCCCCTCTGCGTCACGACCATGTCGGCAAACTCGTTCGCAATATCGACGTTCGACATCTCAAGAGCCGACGGCGTCAGCGTCAAACCGAGCGCGCTGACCGTCTTGATGTTCGCCGTGCCCGAGTTGTTCGATTCGGCGTAGAGGTTCGCGCCCGACTTTGTGAGTCCCGGTGCGTTGTCGAACTGCGCGACGGCAACCTGTGCCAGCGAGCGCTTCTCGCCGTTCGTGTAGGTGCCCGTGAGGATGCCGCTCTGGTCGGTGTTGATCTCCTTTAAGGTACCTGCGGCGTTGCCGTCGTAATCCGCCTTGATCGTATCGCTGCCGCTGTACTGCGTGAGACTCGTGAGATCGACATTGACCGTCATATCAGCCGACGCCTTGCCGGTGCTGCTAGACAAGGAGCCTGCACCATTGGTCAGATTGAGCTTTGGCGCGCCCGAACCCCTCACATACTTGCCGTTCTGATCGAACTCCAGCGTCTGCGACTTCATCGCTACCTTTGTCGTGCCGTCGACCTCCGCGATCGTGGTCTGACTATCCGTGCTGGATGTGCCGGAGGTCGGGTCGTACGGATCGAGGAACTCCTTCGTCACCATCTTCCAAGTCCCCGGGTTTTTGGGATCCTCCTCTTTGACATTATATTGATACTTCCCCGGACTCAGGGAGACGCGCCACTTATCGATGCCCAGAGGCGCACTGCCGCTCGGCGCCTTCGTAAACAGGAGCGGCACCTTGTGCTCATTGCCCAGGCTGTCGTAGACCGTCGAGATTGTCGTGATCGGCAGGCTCTCGCCGACCTTGTAGCGATAGCTGCTCTTCGCCGTGATCGTGCGCGTCGTGCCGTCTGACAGCGTCAGGGTAAGCGATGTAGCGCCTACATCTACGCCGGAGGGCAGTTCATAGAGATCGGGAGCCTCCTTCCCCGCCATAGTAGCATCTGCATTATAAACGTCCTTCGTTTTATCAAAGGTAGGGTCAGTCTCAAGCTTTGTTGTATACTTTCGCCCTGTTGCAACAGGAACAAAATCCTTCTCGGAACCGACGATTGCCGTCTGCCCAGCTGGTACCTCGGTTCCCTTTTCATCGACAATCTTCGTGATCATCGGCACCGACGAATTCATATTGCCCTTGTAGGTGACCGTCTTCGTCGCCTTGGCACCCATGCTGCGCATCGCATCCTTGATGCGGATGCCCTCGGGCGTGCTCTTCGTATCAATGTTGCCATTTTCATCGGCGTTCCAGCCGACGACGTGGTAACCCGAGCCCGGCACGACGTAGTTGTAGTTTGCATCAAACGAGAAGGCGCCGGCACGCGTGTAATACTTATCCTTGCCTGCCGCATCGCGCGAGACGACGAAGAGGCCGTTACCCGAGAGCGCGAGATCCGTGTTCTTGCCCGTCGCCTGCGGCGAAGCGTCACCAAAGAGCAAATCGATGCTCGCGACGCCGACGCCGAGACCGATCTGCTTGGGGTTCGTACCGCCGACGGTGCTCGTCGGCGCCGAAGCACCCGCCTGTGCCTGGTAAAGTGTGTCGGCAAACGTCACGCGGCTCGACTTGAAGCCGATCGTGTTGACGTTCGCGATGTTGTTGCCTATGACGTCCATGCGCGTCTGGTGGCTCTTGAGCCCCGATACGCCGGAGAAAAGAGAACGCATCATGATGTATCCATCTCCTTTATTTGGTGCAGCCGGGAAGGCGGACTCCATCGTCCGCCGCTTCCCTTGCGGCTCGCTTCTGTCAGTCGGCGAGCCAAAGCCTCCCGAAGGACCGGCTCAAAGAATCGCTGCACTGTCAATGTTCGTAAAAATATTGTCCTTGGCACTCATGCCGTCCATGGCAGTGATGACCGTCCTGTTCCTGATGCTCACGACGAGCGCGACGTCGTTCATATAGATCAGGGATTCCCTTGCACCCTTCGATGCCATCTTCGAGACGGCGTCGTCGAGCTTGGAAAGCTCCTCCGCGCTGAGGTCGATGCCGCGCGCTCTCATGCGCTCTGACGCATGAGCCGAAAAGCTGACTTCGGACTTGGCTCTTTGAAGCTCGGCTGCAAAGGATGGGGCATTCGTCTGCGGCGCACGCGGCTTGCCTGCTGCGGGCGCTTGCGGCAGGAGCGGCTGGGACGATAGGTAGATCCTCGCGTCAGCCATATTCTCCTCCGTATCTCAGGTTCTCGTCGCGGTTGTTTTCGGCTCCGTCTTGTTGGCGATCGCCTCGATCTCCGAGACCTCGACCTCATGCTGCTTGCCGTCCGTAGCCTGCGCGACGATGATCGTCTTACCGTTCGACACCTTGAGTCCCTTGACCTCGCCCACATAGGAATGCGATTCCGTCTTGGGATCGCCCTCCGCATCCTTCGTCTTCGTCACATGTGTCCACTGGATGTTCTTGCCGATC
>CAMURM010000228.1 GCA_947097535.1 uncultured Selenomonas sp. | reverse complement strand
CGCCGAGCTTCCTGAGGTTTTCGACTTCCTTCTGCACGACGCCGTCCTTCGGCAGGCGGAACTCGGGGATGCCGTAGGAGAGCACGCCGCCCGCGACATGCAGCGCCTCAAAGATCGTCACGCGGTAGCCCTTTTTCGCGAGATCGCCGGCGCACGAGAGCCCCGCAGGCCCCGCGCCGATGATCGCGACCTTCTGCGCGTCGGGCGCGAACTCGACAGGCTTTACCTCCTCGCCCTGCGCGAGCTGCCAGTCCGCCGCGAAGCGCTCAAGTCTGCCGATGGCGACAGGCTCGCCGCGCTTGCCGAGGATGCAGAGCTTCTCGCATTGATTCTCCTGCGGACAGACGCGGCCGCAGACGGCGGGCAGCGCATTATCGCCCTTGATGATCTCGATCGCCGCGGCGAAATCGCGCGCCTTGATCTTCTGGATGAACTCGGGAATGCGCACGGAAACGGGACATCCCTTGCGGCACTGCGGCACCTTGCAGTTCAGACAGCGCTCCGCCTCGGCGATCGCCGTTTCCTCGTCGTAGCCCAACGCCACTTCCTTAAAATTATGGGCGCGAACCTGCGGGTCTTGCTCAGGCATCTTATGTTTTTCAAGAACAAGCGCCATGTCAATTCCTCCCCAAGCCGATGTTGCAGATGTGATCCTTTTCCTTTGCTTCCTGCGGGCGGTACATCCTGCCGCGCGCCATCAAGCCCTGGAAATCGACGAGATGACCGTCGAACTCGGGGCCGTCGACGCAGGCGAACTTCGTTTCCTCGCCCACCTGCACGCGACAGCCGCCGCACATGCCCGTGCCGTCGACCATGATGGGATTGAGGCTCACGATGGTCTTGATACCGTGGGGTCGCGTGGCCTCGGCGACGCTTCGCATCATGACGCCGGGGCCGATCGCCGTGACCTGATTGATCTTCTCGCCGCGCTTTATAAGTTCTTCGATGGCGTTCGTCACGAAGCCCTTGATGCCGTAGGATCCGTCGTCCGTCGTGATCAGAACCTCGTCGGAAATCGCACGCATGCGATCCTCGAAGATGAGGATGTCCTTCGTCTTGGCGCCGAGGATGGAGATGACCTTGTTGCCGAGTTCATGCGCCGCGCGCGCGATCGGATAGACAGGCGCGACGCCGATGCCGCCGCCGACGAAGACGACGGTTCCCATGTGGTCGGAAAGCTCCGAAGGTTGCCCGAGGGGGCCGACGAAATCGAGGATGGCGTCACCCTCTTCGAGCGATGCCAGAAGCTCCGTCGAGGCACCGACGACCTGGAAGAGGATCGTGACGCGCCCCTTCTCACGGTCGAAGTCGGCGATCGTCAGCGGCACGCGCTCGCCCTCCTCGTTGACGCGCAGGACGATGAACTGCCCCGGCAATGCCTTCTTCGCCACGCGAGGCGCCTCGATGTCGTACTCGAGGATGCCGGGTGACAATTCCTGTTTTTTTAAGATTTTGTACATTCTTAGCCCCCCTCTTCGGCTATAAATATTCTCCATAAACGGGAGGAAGATATTCCTTCCTCCCATTTACAGAGCCTATATACCAAAAATGCCTTGCGTCAATCGGCAAAGATGCCGCCGAGATACTCCGCCAGTCCCGCACGGATCGGCATAAGGTAGACGTGCTCACCCTTCGCCCGCGCCTCCTGCACGACTTCGCGCGCAAACGCGATGCTCCATGCGAGCGTCGGCACGAAATCTTTCGGGAAGACGACTTGATTCTTCGTTTCCCAGTAGCTCTGCGAGCGCTGCGACGTCACGGGCGAAAGCCCCCAGTAGACCTCGCTACCTTCGAGCATGTCCTCGTACATCGCGAGGAAACGGCGATCGAAAAACGGCTGCGTGAAGAAGCCCACGGCACCCGCCTGCAGCTTGCGGCGAATGCGGTACTCCTCCTGCCGCATGCTGCCGCGGTACTGGTCAATGCCCGCGAAAACCCTGACCTCGGGCATTTCCTCGCGGAACTTCCGTATGACATCGATGCTCTCCGTCGGATAGACGGTGTGCGCCATATTCTGCGGCGCATCGCCTTCAATGACGAGCACTTCCCTGATGCCGTGCGCGCGCAGGTAGTCTGCCATGGGCAGCGGCTTCGTGATGTCAATGTCCATGGCACGGATGTGCGGCACGGCGGGCAGGCTCTCGCCTGCGATCGCCGCGCCCTCCCAGCTGCGCATGGGAAGGCGCAGCAGATCAGGGATGTTGATGAGGTCGACCTTCCCTGCATACTGCTTCGCCACGGCAAGCTCTTCGCGCAGCGCTTCTTCGTCGCGCGGTACAAGCTCAAGCGACACTTTGCTCATAAACGTCAGCCTCCTGTCAGAACAAGCCCGTGATCTTGCCGTCCTCTTTGATGTCCATATCGAGCGCCGCCGGATGCTTTGGAAGCCCCGGCATCGTGAGGATGCTGCCCGTCAGAGCGACGATGAAGCCCGCGCCCGCCGCGAGGCGAAGCTCGCGCACCGTGATGCGAAAGCCCTCTGGCCTGCCGAGAAGCGCGGCATCGTCGGACAGCGAATACTGCGTCTTCGCCATGCAGACGGGCATCTTGTCAAAGCCGAGCGCTTCGAGCTCCGCCATCTCTTTCTGCGCTTCCTTCGTGAAGTCGACACCCGCCGCGCCGTAAATCTCGCGCGCGATCGTGCCGATCTTTTCCGCAATCGAGCCCTTCTCATCGTAGAGATAGCGGAAGTCCGCCTTCTTCTCAAGCGCCGCCTCTACCTTTTCGGCGAGCGCCTCGCCGCCCTCGCCGCCCTTCGCCCATACTTCGGACAGGGCGACCTCGGCGCCGAGCGCTTCACACTCGCTTCGCACGAGCGCCAGCTCCTCTTCCGTATCGGTCGGAAAGGCGTTAATGGCGACGACGGCGGGCAGTCCGAACTTCTGCACGTTCTCGATGTGCTTGGAAAGGTTCTCCATGCCCTTCTTGAGCGCCGTCATATCGACCTTTTCCAAATCCTTCTTGGCGAGCCCGCCGTGCATCTTGAGCGCGCGCACCGTCGCGACGATGACGACAGCGTCGGGCGAAAGTTCCGCAAAGCGGCACTTGATGTCGAGGAACTTCTCCGCGCCGAGGTCGGCGCCGAAGCCCGCTTCTGTCACGACGACATCGGCGAACTTCAAGGCAAACTTCGTCGCCATGACGCTGTTGCAGCCGTGCGCTATGTTCGCGAACGGGCCGCCGTGGATGAATACGGGCGTGCCTTCGAGCGTCTGCACGAGGTTCGGCTTGATCGCGTCCTTGAAGAGCAGCGTCAGTGCGCCCGTCGCACCGAGCTCGTCGGCGCGCACAGCCCTGCCGTCTCGCGTATAGCCGATGACGATGCGGCCGAGCCTTTCCTTCATGTCCATGAGGTCGCGCGCGAGGCAGAGAATCGCCATCATCTCGGATGCCACCGTGATGTCGAAGCCCGTCTCACGCGGCACGCCGTGCGCCTTGCCGCCCATGCCGATGACGACGTGGCGAAGCGCGCGGTCGTTGAGGTCGAGGACGCGCTTCCATGTGATGCGGCGCACGTCGAGGTCGAGCGCGTTGCCCTGCTGGATATGGTTGTCGATGATGGCGGCGAGGAGGTTGTGCGCCGTCGTGATGGCATGAAAGTCTCCGGTGAAATGCAGGTTGATGTCCTCCATCGGCACGACCTGCGCATAGCCGCCGCCCGCCGCGCCGC
>CAMURM010000227.1 GCA_947097535.1 uncultured Selenomonas sp. | reverse complement strand
TCTTGCGGAAGCGCTCGACGATCTCCTTCGACTGCATCGACTGCCAGCTGATGGCATGGTGGATCGGCCGTCCCGTATGGCGATTCCAGATCACCGTCGTCTCGCGTTGATTCGTGATGCCGATCGCCGCGATCTCCGACTTCTTGATGCCCGCGTCCCGGATCGCCTGCTCCGCCGTCCAGAGCTGCGCCGCCCAGATCTCATCCGCATCCTGCTCGACCCAGCCGGGCTGCGGCCGGTAGACGCTCAGCTCCTTCTTGACGAGAGAGACGAGGTTCGCCCTCTCGTCAAAAATCGCCGTGCGATTCTTCACCGTCCCCGAATCGAGTGCAAGGATGTACTTCCTGCGCATAAAAATCCCCCTTCCCGCAATGCCGTTACGGACATTATATCATAGGAAGGGGGATTATGGCTCTGCGTTGTTTCTTTTGTTTTCAGCATACAAGCTGCAAGCGGTTCTCTTACAGCAGATGGGAAAATCCTGTATAATAGCGGCAGAGAGCCACCAAGGCTAAGCGGCTGCTTCTTCCACTCCCATTCTGTAAAGAAAGGGGGTGGCGCGTATGACGTCTTCCGAGTTGATTTTGATTCTGACACTCGTGATAGGGTTCATCATCGTGTTAAAAAAGAATTAACCGCTCCCCGACCAAAGGTAAGCGGTTAATTCTTTTAGTCACTTTCTTTTGGAAGAAGTAGCCGTTTTCGGTGGTTCTCTTCTTTATCTATAGCATACCAGATTGGCGAAGGGCTTGCAAGTATTTTGCAGCTATGGTATGTGTCAAGGTTTTCTCGGAGGGAATTTTCACCCTTGAAATGTCTGCCTTCGAGGCATGGTTATTTTGGTTTTGCTTGAGCATCGTTTGCTACGCAAGTGCCAAGACGAAAGTTGTACGGGCGCCTTCTTTTATGGACTTGACAACCGTTCTCAATCCCTTTATAATGAATACATAAAATATGAGTGATATTCATATCCAATCATAAGCGAAAGGGAGAATGGTTATGAACAGTGTGGTGATTCTCGGGGGGAACGAATGTATGGAGTGCCGGTATCGGGAGGCGTGCAAGAACTGCGGCTTCAAGGCGAAGGTGTTTCCGAAGATGTGCCGCGACCTCAGGCGGAAGATTGGCTCGCCCGATCTCATCATCCTCTTCACAAGCACGGCATCGCATCAGCTTGCCATGCACGCGCAGGAAGAGGCGAAGAAGTGCAATGCGAAGATCGCCTTCTGCCACTCCGCAAGTATGGCGGCTTTGCAGAACGTCCTCGCCGAGCATTCGGCATAAGAGTATGGGGAACGATTTGAGAGAGCGATGTCGCTCGAAACCTCTTTGAAGGCTTTTTAGGATTCCGTCGAAGCGTTGGGGAACGCTTCGGCGGGATTTTTTTGCGCCCGGGCGTCACGCTCGAAGAGCAGAGGTCGGACATTGCTTGTGGATTTGTGAGAGTTCTGTCGGCGTATGACCAGCGACATCGCCATCGTTTCCGTCGAAGCCGTCACTGAGATGACTTGCCAAATACATGTTCGATATGCTATACTGATTTAGCGAACATATGTTTTAAGAAGATGGGAGGAAGAAGGAATGAAGCATTGGGAATTGCCCGAGGACTGGGAAATCGAGGCGGCACTGCCGGAGTACATCGACGGGGAAGGCGATGCCACGCGGCTCCTGTTGGCGGACGGAACGGAGCGGCTCGTGCGCGCGCGGTTCCGCACCGTGCTTGAGCGTCTGGCGCGGCGGCATTGCCGGGCGCTGCCGCTTTTGCGCGCGTGGGCGAAGGAACGCACGGCGCTCTCGCAGACGGCGCCGCTGGCGATTGCGGCGGAGCTCGTGCTCGTACCCTTTCGCGCGCGCCGCCCGCGTCTCAAGGGCGATGCGGCGATGGGCGTCGTGAACGCCATGCACGCGCAGATCGCGCGCGCCGAGGCGCCGGCGGAAATCGTGCTCTCGTGCGGCAGGCGCATCCGCGCGCTCTGGGGCGTCAAGACGCTCACCGCGCACCTTCGCGCAGCGGACATCCTGCGCCAAGATCTCGAGAAGCAGGCAGAAGCCGCCGTGCTGCGCCGCCTCTTCTGGCAGAAAGCATGGCATCGCGGCACCTTGGGAAGGAAATAAAGGAAAATGAAAGACCGCGTGTAGAGCGCCGCAGTTCGATGGGCTGCGGCGCTCTTTGCTGCATAGGTGTCCGTTTGTGGTGCGGAATCACATTTTTACATACGTATGACCTATACACAAAAAGAATCGTTGACAAAGTTTGCGTCCTGTATTAGACTAAAGCTAATGAAAGCATAAAAATAAAATATGCTAGGAGACAGGTGTCGCAAGACTTAATAGGGAAGCCGGTAGAAGCCGGAGCGGTCCCGCCACTGTAAGAGGAGTCCGCCAAGAAATACCACTGGAAAGTTTTCTGGGAAGGTTTGGCTGGGCGATGAATCTGAGCCAGGAGAACTGCCTGTTTTAACATCACCGTCGGCTTTGAGGAAGCTCCTCAGAGGCGGTACCTGCGAGCGATGGGTAGGGGATTTCGTCTATGAGTTTCGGGATAGATCTATCTCCGGTGCGTTTGTCGCGCCGTTTTTTCTTTTCCGTAAGAAATTCTGGCCGTCTGAACCTATTCGTTAGGTGCAGGCGGCCTTTTCTCTTGGAGGTGTTGGAAAGGCAGAAGGGCTGCGGAGAAAATTGGAATTTATCACGGAACATGCCGGAAGTCTTGTGGAGGGGCAAGGAGGCTGTATTATGTCAACGAAGAAGAAACGAAAGCTTATGGCAGGCGTATTGTCAATGCTTGCCGCAGGCGCCTGGTTCTATCCTGCAGCAGCAGGGGCAGAGGAAATGGGAGCAGCACAAGCAGGAGATGCAGAATCGCAATACTATGCGACGGAGCCAATCACCGTCGAGGCGAAGCGGCCCGACTGGGAGGAAACGCTCTCGCCGGGCACCGTGACCGTCATCCGACCCGAGGAGTTTCGGGGCGAGCAGAAGACTTTGCCCGACTTCCTCAAGATGGTGCCGGGCGTCCATGTGCGCGAAGTCAACGGCAAGGGGCAGTATACGACCGTGACCGTGCGCGGCTCGACGGCGGCGCAGGTCGGCGTCTTCGTCGACGGCGTGCTGACGAATCTCGGCGGCGACGCGGCGGTTGACATCTCGACGATCCCCGTCAGCAACGTCGAGCGCATCGAGGTCTACCGCGGCTACATCCCCGCGCGCTTCGGCGGCACCTTCATCGGCGGCGTCATCAACGTCGTGACGAAGAAGCCGACGGGTGCGCACGGCTCGGCAGAGATCGGCCCCGGCTCCTTCGGCTCAAGAAAGGCGTCGGTCGAAATCACGGCGCCTGTCGGCTCGGGCAGCCTGCTCTTCGGATTGAATCATGAGTCGCGCGACGGGGATTTCCCGTATCACAGCTATGCGGCAGATCAGTGGTTTACGAATACACTGGTAGGAAAAAAGTATCTTGCAGACCAACGCGAATTAAATCAGTTTCTTGCAATGACACAGGTGGAGCGTGATGCTTATGATGCAACACACGGTGCAGGTCGATGGCAATCGAAAGTAGATTCCAAAAAACAAGCCATCAACGACAGCGAAAGTCTTGCAGAGGCTGCACGGGATGCAGAACGGCGCCGAAAATACAACGACTATAAGAATACCGATCTCCTCGTCAAATGGCAGAATAACGACTGGATGA
>CAMURM010000226.1 GCA_947097535.1 uncultured Selenomonas sp. | reverse complement strand
CAAGAAAGGCAAGCCGCGGCTTGCCTAAACGTCGAAAATCTTTTGCACTGCGCCAATCGGGCTGCGCGATGATGCCGACGCGATAGCCGTGCGCTTCGAGCACGCGGCAGATGATCGCCGCCCCGAAGCCCGGATGGTCGACATAGGCGTCGCCCGAGACAAAGATGAAGTCAAGCTCATCCCAGCCGCGCGCCGCCGCCTCCGCGCGGCTCATCGGCAAGAAGCCCTTCATGTCTGCCGCCATTTATTTCTGCTGCGCGGCGGTGTCTTTCGTAAAGGTCTTTTCCACCACTTCGCCCTTCTGACCGATCGTGCCCATATCCTTGCCATTCAGTGAGACAGTGAGCGCTCCGGCATTGCCCGCCGTGATGCGAACCTTGTCCTTGCCCTTGACGTTCAAGACCTTGCCCTTCTCCGCCGTCCCTTCGAACTCCGTCTTGCCGTCGACGACGACCTCCGTCCAGCAGCGGTCGGTAAAGCTGAGCTTCATCTCCACGCCGTCTGCAGTCGGCTTCTGTGCCGCTTCCGTCTGCTTCTGTCCGTGCTGCGCCGTCTGCGCGCCCGAGCGCGGCGCGGGCGCAGGCGCAGGCGTTTCCTCGTCGCCGCCGAAGGCGATGAGCGCCGCAAAGGCGACGACGAAGACAGCGACCGCCACAAGCAGTGCATTGCGGGTGCCATGAGAGGATTTCTCCATCGGATAGCTCTCAAGGGACGTGATCTTCGGCCCCCGGTATTCTTCAGCGCTGCGCTCGCTTGCCTGCGTCCGCCTCACATCCTCTGCCGACGAAGGCGCTGTTTCTTCCACCACCTCTTCCTGCGGGTGCAATTCTTCGTTAAAACCGTTGACTATGGCATTGGCGTCGAGCTTGAGATAATTTGCATAATTGCGGACGAAACCCTTGGCATACGCTTCTCCGGGCAGCGTCTTGTAGTCACACTTTTCGATAGCATCTATATATAAAGCGCGTATGCTCGTAGCCTTTTCAATATCCTTGATCGATAAGTTCTGCCTCTCGCGTTCTGCGCGCAAAAGATCGCCAATCATCAAAATCCATCCTTTCCGAAGCCTTACCAACAAAACTTCTTATCCCATTATACATTTATAAAAGAGAAAAGACAATAAGCGCACAAAGGCGGCTGCCTAAGAATAAGAAATGGTTCTCAAGTCCCCTAAAACAAAAGACCCGTGTCGTCCACGCTGACACGGGTCTCCCGTACACATATCTTTAGAGCAGAACCTTATGCGAGAGGTTCACACGTCCCTGCTTGTCGATCTCGACGACCTTGACCTCAAGCTCGTCACCCTCGTGCACGACGTCCTCGACCTGCGCGACGCGATGGCGCGCGAGCTGGGAGATATGGCAGAGCCCTTCCTTGCCCGGCAGGATCTCGACGAAGGCGCCGAAGTTCATGATGCGCGTGACTCTGCCCTTGTAGACAGCACCCACTTCCACATCTCGCACGATGTCCTCGATGATCTGCTGCGCCTTCTTGGCGCCCGCAGCGTCCGCAGCCGCGATGAAAATCGTGCCGTCCTCCTGGATGTCAATCTGCGCGCCCGTCTCATCAATGATCTTCTTGATCGTCTTGCCGCCCGAGCCGATGACCTCGCGAATCTTGTCCACGTGAATCTTCATGACCGTGACGCGCGGTGCATAAGGCGAAAGATCCGCCGCCGGCTTGTCGATGACGGCGAGCATCTTCTCCAGAATGAAGGCGCGGCCGCGCTTCGCCTGCGAAAGCGCCGAGAGCAGTATGTCGCGCGTGATGCCGGCGATCTTAATGTCCATCTGGATCGCCGTCACGCCCTTTTCTGTGCCGGCGACCTTGAAGTCCATATCGCCGAGCGCGTCCTCCATGCCCTGAATGTCCGTCAGGATCGTGTACTGGTCGCCGTCCTTAACGAGCCCCATGGCGACGCCCGAAACGGGGCGCTTGATCGGCACGCCTGCATTCATCAGGGAAAGCGTGCTGCCGCAGACACTGCCCATCGAGCTTGAGCCGTTCGACTCCAAGACCTCCGATACGAGGCGGATCGTATAGGGAAACTCGTCGAGCTTCGGAAGCATGGGCAGAAGCGCGCGCTCCGCCAGAGCGCCGTGGCCGATCTCGCGCCTGCCGGGGCCGCGCGCCGGACGCGCCTCGCCGACGCTGTAGCCGGGGAAGTTGTACTGGTGGATGTAGTGCTTCGACTGCTCGGGGCCAAGGCCGTCAATGATCTGCTCATCGCCGACGGAGCCGAGCGTCGTGATCGTGAGGATCTGCGTCTGCCCGCGCGTGAAAAGGCCCGAGCCATGCGTGCGCGGCAGGATGCCGACCTCGCAGCTCACGGGGCGCACCTCATCGAGCGCGCGCCCGTCGGGACGAATCTTCTCGTGCGTGATCATGCGGCGCACACTCTCCTTGACGATCTTGCGCGTGACGGCGGCGATCTCCTTGGCGTTCTCGGGATAGTCCGCGAGGAAATGCTCAAGGACTTCCGCGCCGATGGCAGCGATGTGCTCGTCGCGATCGAGCTTGTCGGGGTTGCGCACGGCTTCGTCGAGGCGAGTGGCAGCGTATTCACGAATCGCCCGATCGAGTTCTTCCGGTGCGAGGAAGAGCTTGACCTGACGCTTCTCCTTGCCGCAGGCGGCGACGATCTCCTGCTGGAACTCCACGACGCGCTGGATTTCCTTATGCCCGAAGAGAATCGCTTCGAGGATGACCTCTTCGGGAAGCTCGTTCGCTCCCGCCTCGACCATCATGACAGCGTCGTGCGAGCCTGCCACGGTCAGATTCAGATCGGACACGGCACGCTGCTCCTCCGTCGGGTTGATGACGAGCTCTCCGTCCACGCGGCCGACCTTGACGCCCGCGATGGGTCCGCCAAAGGGAATGTCGGAGATCGAAAGCGCGCACGAAGCGCCGATCATGCCGGCGATCTCGGGGGCGTTGTCCTGATCGACGCAGAGCACCGTCGCGATGATCTGCACATCGTTTCGGAAGCCCTCGGGAAAGAGCGGCCGGATCGGCCGGTCGATCAGGCGGCTGCAAAGGATCGCCGACTCGCTCGGACGTCCCTCGCGCTTGATGAAGCCGCCGGGAATCTTGCCGGCGGCGTACATCTTCTCCTCAAAATCCACGGTCAGAGGGAAGAAGTCCACGCCCTCGCGCGGCTCCGACGACGCGGTTGCCGCGACGAGCACGACCGTATCGCCGTAGCGGACGAGCACGGAGCCGTTCGCCTGCTTCGCCATCTTCCCCTGCTCGATGATCAGAGGGCGGCCTCCGAGCTGCATTTCAAAACTCTGCATTTGAGTTCCTCCTAAGTTTTTCTAGTTTTCAATTCTCTATTCGACAAAAAAACGCATTATCCTTGCCCTGTAAACGCATTATCCTGTCTATAACAAAAAGCGGGGATAAATCCCCGCTTTTGCCTTACTTTCTCAAGTTCAGTTTTGCGATGATTGCACGGTAGCGCTCGATATCGCTGTTGTAAAGATAGCTCAGAAGCCTCCGGCGATGACCGACCATCTTCAAAAGGCCGCGCCTCGAATGATGATCCTTCTTGTGCTCCTTGAGATGCTCCGTCAGATAGACGATGCGCGCCGTCAAGAGCGCGATCTGCACCTCCGGCGAACCCGTGTCGCCCTCGTGAACGGCATTTTCCTCGATGATCTTCTGCTTTGCTTCCTGTGTCAGCATGAATAAGC
>CAMURM010000225.1 GCA_947097535.1 uncultured Selenomonas sp. | reverse complement strand
ACGAAGAGACATTCCTGTCTTTCCGTCTTTCAACGTCATGTTTCTTACCTCCATTTGAAAAACACTTCAATGAGAACGACAATGAAACTGAATCCAGTTCATAGCAGGGATAATGATACCCTATATACTACATAGTGTCAAGAAAATAACGCGCAATTTTAACTCCTTATATTAATATATAATTATTCTCATTTAGACGAAATTTGTTTACAACTGAAACGGATGCAAAAAGGCGCTGCCGCGCGGAAGATTCTCTCTTCCGTGCAGCAGCGCCTTTTCGTTTCCTTCGCCTTACGCCAGCTCCTTCAAGTGCTTCTTCAGCACCCTCTTTCCGAGGTAGATGCCGATGAAGCCGCCTGCGAAGGCGATTGCCATGGCGGCTATAAGGAACCAGCCCGTGCTGTGCGCGACCATGTGCTCGATGAACTTCATGTCCATGCCCGCTTCCTGCCACTTCTCTATGTTCTGCTCCAAAAAGAACAGCAGAGGGATGGCGCCGCCGAAGACGTAGGCGCTCTGAATCAGGCCGAAGCCGACCGCCAGGGCGGGGATCTTGTAGTCGAGCCGCTGGGCAATGAAGTCGACGACGAGAGCCGTCGCCGTGACCGTGCCGACGAACGGCACATACATCATGCCCGAAAAGCCCGCGAAGAGCGCCGTGCTGATGCCGACGAAGAGCGTCAGCGCGCCGAACTTCGGGATCTTCTTGACGACGAAGAGCACGATGGTGCCGAGGACAGCGCCGATGACGGCGGGGCTCAGCACATGCATGGCCGGCGCCATCAGCGCCGTCAGCGCGCCGAGACCGAGGACGAGGACGCCGTAGACCGCCGCCAGGATGCCGATGAGAACAAAATCACTGGTTTTCCATGCTTTCATTGCGCATTTCCTCCAAAATTTCCATTATATTGCAGCCTTTCTTTGAATATGCGTGCGAGCGGTTCGCCTGTGCGCAGCGGGAAATCCTCTGCGATCCGCCCGTCTTCCAGAAGGACGACGCGATTGCAGGAGTTTACGATAAATTCATAGTCGTGCGTGATGATGACGGCAGCGTTCTTCTCGCCCGTGAAGTCGGCGATCAAGGAGCAGACCGTCTTCATGCTGCGGTAGTCCAGACCACTCGTCGGCTCGTCGAAGATGCCGATGCGCTTCTTCAACAGGCAGGCGCCGGCGATGACGAGGCGCTGCTTCTGCCCCATCGAAAGGCGCGTCGGATGCTCGTCGAGCCAGGGCACGAGGCGAAAGTCTGCCAGCACCGCGCGGATGCGCGCGTCGATTTCCGGCTCCTCTTCCGAGCCAAGCAGGAGATCGTTGTAGACGCTGGAGCCGAAGAGCTGCAGATCGACACTCTGCATGACATAGCTGACCGCGCGGCTGCGCCTGCCGGGCGCAAGCGCCTCGCCCGCCACGCACACCTCGCCCGCGCGCTCCTTCAGGAGGCCGGAGATGAGCTTTGCGAGCGTCGACTTGCCGCAGCCGTTCCTGCCGAGCAGCGCGACGCGGTCGCCCTCGCATATCTCAAGGCTCAGATCACGCAGTACGTCACGGCCGCGCGCGTAGCCGAAGGAAATCTGCGAGAGCGCGAGGAGCGGCGCACCCGCCTGCCTTTCCGGCGCACGCGGCACCGCCTCGCCGAAGAGATCGATGCCGCGCACGCCTGCCTCGTGCAAGGCTTCGTTCGTCAGCGCCGCGAGCGCCTCTCCCTTGAAGACCTCACACATCGTGCCGTCGCGCAGGAGGATGAGCCTGTCCGCGATGCCATGGAGGTAGTAAAGGCGGTGCTCGGCGACGACGATCGTGCAGCCGCGCTCCTTCAGCGCGGCGATGACACCGCTCAGCTCCTCGATGGACGGGTAGTCGAGGTTCGCCGACGGCTCGTCCAGGAGCAGGACGTCCGCTTCGAGCATCAGCGCCGAAGCGATGGCGATGCGCTGCTTTTCGCCGCCCGAAAGTTCCGAGAAGCGACGCCCGAGGAAGCCCTCCAGACGCAGCATCTCCGTGACATCGCGCAGCCTGCGCTCGATCTCGGCGGGCGGCACGCCGAAGTTCTCCGCCGCGAAGACGAGATCGGACAGGACGTCGAGCGTGAAAAACTGATTGTCGGGGTTTTGAAATACCGTCGCCGCGAGCCGCGAGATGTCGCCGATGTGCAAGGTTCGGCAGTCCTTGCCGGCGAGGAGCAGCGTGCCTATGGGCTGCCCCTCGTAGAAGTGCGGGCAAAGGCCGTTGAGCGAGCGCAAAAGCGTCGACTTGCCGCAGCCGCTCTCGCCCGCGAGGACGACGACCTCGCCCTTCTCGACGGTGCAGGAAATCCCGTGTATGCTGCACTCATTCTTGTCCTTGTACTGAAAGCCGACATTTTGCAGATCGATCATGACATCTTCCTTTACACGACGACACATGCCTTTATACGACAACACACAGAATGAGCGCGGCGGTCGAAAGGACGAGCATCGTCCAGTCCTTCGCCGCCATTCGGACATCGAAATACGACGTGCGCCGCACGCCTGCTTCGTAGCCCTTGACGAGCGCCGCGCCAGAGAACTCCTCCGTGATCTTCTCACTGCGAAACAGCATCGGCACGATCAGATACTCGATCGCCTTGAGCGGATGGAGCACGACGTACCCGAGCGAGATGGGAATGCCGCGCAGGCGCATGGCATCGAGGATGAGGCGGAAATCCGCCATCATCGCCGGCAGGTAGCGGATCATCACGACAATGCTCAGGACGACGCCCTTGTGCAGGTGCAGCCTGTCGAGCGACGCCGTGATCTCCGCGAGGTTCTTGCCGCCCTTCAGCGCGAGCGCAAGGCCGATGAAAGGATAGATGCGAAGCGCGAGGAAGGCGATCATGTGCAGCAGCAGAACGAGAGCGCTCGGCGCGCCCGCCGCGATCAGCGACGCGAGCGCATAGTGCGCCGCCAAAAGCGCCGCGAAGCCCGCGCTGTACTTGAGCGTCCGCCGCCGGGCGCCCGTATCCGCCAGAGCGGCGGCGGCGCACGCGAAGGAGCAGATGAGCACGGGCTCCCTGCCCGAAAGGATCAGGAACAGCATCAGCAGGAAATTCAGATATAAGATGGTGCGAAAATCGAGCGTCCTGCGCTTCTTCAACAGCATAGCCGACATGACCTCTTCCTCAGACAAAAACAGGAAAGTGATACGAAGATATTCGTTATCACTTTCCTATTGTAGCAATATTTTCTCTTAACAGCAAGCTCGCGCACATATCAGAAGCGGAAGTCGCGCATGCCGTCGCCGAGCTCCTTGAGATAGAGCGCTGCCTTTTCCTTGACGGCGGGATTCGGGATGTCCTGCCATTGCTCGCGGATGACGCGCTCGCCCTTTTCCTGCGTCGACTTTTCGGCGTAGTCTTCGAGGTATTCCTTCAGCGTCATGAGGGCGTTCGGCAGACAGCAGTTCTTGATCTGGCCGCTCTTACAAAGGCTCATGAAGCGGTCGCCCGTGCGCCCCGCGCGGTAGCACGCCGTGCAGAAGCTCGGCACATAGCCGAGGTCGAGGAGCCATTCGATGACCTCGTCCAAGGTGCGCGTGTCGTTCACGTCGAACTGCGCCGAGCTTTCGGCTGGGCTTTCCTTCTCCCCGTAGCCGCCGACGCTCGTCGAGGACGCGCCCGAGATCTGCGAGATGCCGAGGTCGAGCACGCGCCTGCGGCTCTCCTCGGACTCTCGCGTCGAGACGATCATACCCGTATAGGGCAC
>CAMURM010000224.1 GCA_947097535.1 uncultured Selenomonas sp. | reverse complement strand
CGGAGTTCATCCGCCGCATCGTGCGCACCTACCGCAAGGCGATCGACAGCTACATCGCCGATCCCTTCGGCTACCAGACGGACGAGGTGGGCTGGCAGGATCTCTTCGCCAACCGCGCTCGCGACTTCACGACGACGTTCGCCCTCGGACCGACGACGGCGCGCGACATCGGCTTCGACGGCAAGCGTGAGCCGCGCTTCTTCAGCGAAGCCGTCAAGGAGCCCGGCTTCCAGGACGACATCCTGAAGGCGGAGCGCTCCATCGCCCTTGAGAGCGCGCCGCACCGCCGCCTTGCCGTGCGCGTCGGCGATATGGCGGGAGCACGCGCTGCCATCGAGAGCGGCGCCGATGCCGTCTACGTCGGCGGCGAGGCGTTCCGCCCCAAGCGCCCGTGGCGGTTCACGGACATCGAAGAAATCATCGAGGCCGCGCGGCAAAAGGGCGCGGAAGTTCTGATCAACACGCCGCGCACGACGATGCGGCGCGAGTGCGGCGAGCTTGAGCAGTTCTTCACGGCGATCGACCGCATACAGCCCGCGGGCATCCTCGTCAGCAACCTCGGCTCTTTGCGACTCGCGCAGACACTGACGAAGCTGCCCGTGCACGCCGATCTCTCCTTCAACATCTTCAACCATCTCGCCGCTAAATTTCTCAAGGAAAACGGCCTTTCGATGGCGACGGCATCCCTCGAGCTTTCCTTCGAGCAGCTCCGAAGCCTCGTCGAAGCCTCGGCGCTTCCCATCGAGGTCATCGTGCACGGCTCCTACGAGTCCATGATCCTCGATCACAATCTGCCCGAGATGTCTTTGGGCGGCTACGATCCGCTGAAGAATCCCGAGTTTCTCGACCGTCACTATGCGCTGCGCGACAAGGCGGGCGAGGTACATGCCATCCGCATCGACCAGTTCGGGCGCAACCACCTCTACTTTGCGAAGGATCTGTGTCTTTATCCGTACCTTGAGAAGTTCAGCGGCATCGCCTCCTACCGCATCGAAGCGCAGGATTACGCACCTGAGCTCGTCGCCCTCGTCACGAAGACGTACCGCGCGGCGCTCGACGCGCTCTCTCGCGGCGAAGATGCCTTCGACGAAGCGGCGCTCTCGGCGCTCGCCGAGAAGAGTCCGCGTGCGCTCGGCGTCGGCGTCTATCGTTTCCGCGAATCGAAAGACTCGATCTGAGGAGGTAATGATTTGAAAGAATATCTTGGCGCTGAAGCCATTCTCGAAAAGAAAAAGAAGTACATCATGCCCTGCCTCGGTCACTTCTACCGCGAGCCGCGCCAGATGGTGCGCGGCTCCATGCAGTATCTGTTTGACAGCGAAGGCAGGAAGTATCTCGACTGTTTCGCGGGCGTTTCTGTCATCAACTGTGGCCACTGTAATCCCGAGATCACGGCGAAAGTCACCGAGCAGGTCGAAACTCTGCAGCACGTCTGCAACATCTACCTGACGGAGAACTTCGTCAACCTCGCCGAAAAGCTCGCCGAAGTCACGCCGGGCGACCTTCAGAAGAGCTTCTTCTGCTCCACGGGCACGGAGGCGACGGAGGGCGCGGCGCTGCTTGCGACCATTTACACGGGCAGCAGCGAGTTCATCGCGCTCCGAAACGGCCTGCACGGGCGCACGAAACTCACGATGAGCCTTACGGGCATCGGCATGTGGCGCACCGATCCGAACCCCGTCGGCGGCATCCAATTCGCGCCGAATCCCTACTGCTACCGCTGTCCGCTCGACAAGAAACACCCCGAATGTGATCTTGCCTGTGCAAACGAGGTCGAGACAATCATCAGGACGGCGACGAGCGGCAGACCCGCCGCCTTCATCGCCGAAAGCATCCAGGGCAACGCCGGCATCATCGTGCCGCCCGCCGGCTACTTCAAGCGCGTCAAAGAGATCGTCGCCGGCTGCGGCGGCCTCTTCATCGCCGACGAGGTGCAGACGGGCTTTGCGCGCACGGGCAAGATGTTCGCCATCGAGCACGCCGACGTCGTGCCCGACATCATGTGCGTCGCCAAGGCGCTCGGCAACGGCCAGCCCATCTCCGCCTTCATCGCGAGCGCCAAGGTCGCCGACAGCTACACGAAGCCCGGCGCCTCGACCCTCGGCGGCAACCCCGTATCGAGCACGGCAGGTCTCGCCGTCCTTAACTACATCGAGGAGCACCACCTCAAGGAAAATGCTGTGGCGCGCGGCGAGCAGCTGCGGGCGGGGCTCAGAGAGATCCAGAAGCGCCACCCGATCATCGGCGACATCCGCGGCCTCGGCCTCATGACGGGCGCCGAGTTCGTCCACGCCGACAAGAGCCCCGCCCCCGAAGAACTCGACACGGTACTCGAAGAGCTCAAGGATCGCGGCTTCATCGTCGGCAAGAACGGCGTCGCTAGAAACGTCATGGCATTCCAGCCGCCGCTCATCATCACGGAAGAAAACATCAACGACGTGCTCGACACACTTGAGCGCGTACTGGTGAAATTCGGACTGTGAAGATCCAAGGAGACATCGTGACCCCATCCCCCATCACCTGCGTCGGCTTTGCACCGAGTATCGACGAGAGCTGCACGCATATCATCCTCGGCTCCATGCCGGGTGCGGCGTCGCTCAAGGCGCAGCAATACTACGCGCACCCGCAGAACCGCTTCTGGCGGCTCATGGCGCATCTTTTGGGGGGCTGCGAGCCGCCGTCGGAATACGAGGAGCGCCTTCGCATGCTGCTTCACCACCACATCGCGCTTTGGGATTCGATTGCCTCGTGCGAGCGCGAGGGCAGCCTCGATTCGGCAATCCGCGAGGCAGTACCCAATGACTTCACCGCGCTCCTCGCGCGCTATCCGCAGCTTCGTACCTTCTGCCTCAACGGCGGCAAGTCCGCCGCGACCTTCCGCCGCGCCAACAAGGCGCTATTGCAGCGCAAAGACCTCACATTCCACGCACTTCCTTCGACGAGTGCCGCCAACGCGCGCTGGCGCTTCGACGACCTCGCTGAAGCATGGAAAAAGGCGCTTCCCCTCGAAACGTAAGGGGAAGCGCCTTTTTATGCTTCGATATACAATGCCTGTACCATGATGTCAACCTCGCGCACGAAGAGTCCCGTCATGTACTCGACCTTCGTGCGCACGCGCTGCTGCGTTTCCTTGATGAGCGTCGGGATATGGCTGCCGTAGGTGAGCACGACGGCGCAGGAAATCTCAAGGCCGCGATCCTCGTCGCCCTTCCAGATATGACGCACGCGCACGGTGCTGACCTTGGAGATATAATCCTTCTCGTGTACGATGTGTACGACCATCTCGCGGATTGCCAGATCGTCGATGATGAGCTTGCCGTAATAGCTGAAAACCGGGCGCACGATGGACTTTTCGCCGAGCTTGCGGCGGCGCGTGCGGCTGCGGCGGAAGAAGGACTGGATGGGATCGATGAGAAAGCCCGAAGCGTGAGGCTTGAGCTCGATCGTCGGCACGGGTATGATGTGCTTGCCCTGCTTCAAGCGGCTGTCGCGCGCCTTCTGCATTTCACGCTGCGTCGCGATGTCCTCGATGTGGACGATGTGCTCGATCGTCGGCAGCTTGAGTATGCGCGCGATCTTGTAGACCATGTTCTCGGAAGTGCCGAGGATGAGGATGCGGTGCGGCCTGCACTCAGCGATGGCAGCACGTACCTCTTCTGCATGTCCGGGCAGGACGAAGATGGCGCGGCGCACCGCCATGATCTTGCTCTTTTCCATCTTGG
>CAMURM010000223.1 GCA_947097535.1 uncultured Selenomonas sp. | reverse complement strand
CGGAGAAGAGCGGCATCGTCTTCCTCGACGAGATCGACAAGGTCGCCGTCAAGGGACAGGGCTCCGGCCCCGATGTCTCGCGCGAGGGCGTGCAGCGCGACATCCTGCCCATCGTCGAAGGCTCGACCGTCATGACGAAGTACGGCCCCATCAAGACCGACCACATCCTCTTCATCGCGGCGGGCGCCTTCCACACGGCGAAGCCCTCCGATCTCATCCCCGAACTGCAGGGACGCTTCCCCATCCGCGTCGAGCTCAAGTCGCTGCAGAAAGAAGACTTCCGGCGCATCCTGACGGAGCCGCAGAACGCTCTTTTGAAGCAGTACAAGGCGCTGCTGGCGACCGAGGGCATCGCGCTCGACTTCGCGGACGACGCCATCGAGCGCCTCGCGCAGCTCGCCTGCGACGTCAACGCGCAGACCGAAAACATCGGCGCGCGCCGCCTGCATACGATCCTTGAAAAGCTGTTGGAAGACCTCTCCTTCGAGGCTCCCGACATGGAGGAAAAGGAAGTTGCCGTCGATGCCGCTTACGTTGACAAGAAGCTCAAGGACATCGTCGTCAACCGCGACCTCAGTCAGTTTATCCTGTGAGGCAGGGAGGGGAGGTTCTTGATATGAAATTTCGCGTGAAATCTCTTGCGGCTGTTTTGATGTTCTGCCTTGCCGTCTGCATCTCCCTGCCGACCGCCTTTGCCGCCGACGGCGCTATTGACGATGTTTACATCTACGAGGGGGATCCGAATCTCATTATATGGGATTCCGGCTCTCATGTAAGATCCGTGGCAGACGCGAGCTCGGCGTACATTGCCAGCGAGGGTGAGGACTACGAGGACTTTGCCTTCCTGTCCTTTGCCGTTTGGTGGAGCAGCACCACCCATGAGAAGGTAGTAGAGCCGCAGCGTACCATCTTGTATCATTATGAAAAAGATACGGGCGATTACTATTTGGTGAATCAAAAAGGCGAATACCGTCGCTCAGGCAGGCGTGCAATTCCACTCGAATACCTTCGTGCCGCCGCACATGAAAATAGTGATTGGTGAATGATAGGTGATGAAGATGGTGTTGAAAAAGTTTGCTTCGCTGGCAGTAGTATGTGCCTTCGTACTGCTTGGCACAGTGTCAGGCGCATGGGCGGCTGCGCGCCCCATCCAACTGGATGATATGGCGCTGGGCGGCATATATCCGGGCGCGACGGAAAGTCATGTGAGGGATGTATATGGGGAACCTGATAGAGAAGACGAGCTTCAGGGGAATACATGGGGCGATACAAAGAAAGTATATTATGGTACGGGATACTCCATGCTCTATTTTGGAAGGAAGTTTGATGCAGACAATACCTATGTCATGAGCATCTCGACAACGAATCCGGCAATTTCCATGCCGAGCGGCATTCATGTGGGAATGCACATCGGTGAAGCGCTCGCTATATTCAGCGATTTGAAAAAGATTGGTCCGAGCCATTATGGCGCACCGCATTTATGGGGAACGTCGGGCATCAAGGGGCAGCCTTTTCAGCGCTTGCTGGCCATCGAGATTGATCAGAACCGCGTTATCAAACAGATCCGTATTCAAGATGTTTACGATCCCGATACGAATCTGAATGCTCTCTGAATCTCTTGAAGCGGACAAGGCGGCTGTTTCCACCGTGCGCGAGTGGGAAAAGGAGATGGAGTAGGATATGAAAAAAGACATCGGTTCCGTATTGGGACTTTATCCGACGCCGCTCGTTGTCGTCGGAGCCATGGTTGACGGGAAGGCGAACTGGATGCTCGTCGGTCACGTGGGCATCATCGGTCATGACCGCATCCTCATCAGCGCTGTCAAGGCGCACTATACGAACAAGGGAATCCGCGAAAACAAGGTGCTTTCCTTGAACATCGTCACGGAGGAGATCCTGCCCGGAGCGACGTATATCGGCAAGGTCAGCGGCACGAAGCTGGACAAGTCCGCCGTCTTCGAATTTACGCAGGGCAAGACGGGCGCACCGCTGCTGTCGGCTTCGCCTCTGACGATGGAATGCAGTGTAGAGGACAACTACGAAACGGGAACCTTCGACAACTTCATCCTCAAGATCGAGCATACCTTTGCAGAGGAGAGCATTCTGAACGATGATGGGAAGATCGACTACCGCAAGCTCAAGCCAATCCTGTTCGAGATGCCGACCTACGAATATGTAAAGACCGGCGATGTCATGGGCAAGTGCATGAGCTTCGCCGACGGTTACGCAGCAAAATAAAGCGCAGATTTGCGCGCAGCAGAGAGAAACGCCCCCAAAGCCGCTTCGAAGGTTTCGGGGGCGGTTCTCTCTGTATGCTTAGGCAAATATCAAATGCGCTGCAGGACGGTGTCGTCCAAGGGGAGGCGCGGGCGCGGCGGCGGATCTTGCAGGGCGTAGCCGATCTGCAGGAAGCAGACGATGCCGTAGCGTTCGTCGAGGCCGAGGAGGAAGGTGCGCTCAAGATTGAGCGCTGTGAGCAGGCGCTCTTCCTCGCGCAGGTTGTTGCCCGCCGTATTCTCCTCGAAGCCGCCCGCCTGCGCTTTGTCATAGAGGGGGATGCTCTCAGTCAAAGTTACATGTGTCAAGAGAGTGTATGCAAGTGATACCCAGATGAAAGCGGACTGGTACAGGAGGGGATTTCAGGAAACGCCGGAAGCCCTCGCCGAACTGCTCGACGACATGTTGGGCTAAGGTGGCGACGTTTGACTTGAAGCTTGCTTCAAGGCGTAAGATACAGGAGGGGTTAATAAGGTAAGATGCGAATATCTTAGGAGAAGGAGCGAGTGAAATGGCAAAGACATTGGTCATCTATTATTCTCGCAAGGGCGAGAATTATGTCAACGGCAGGATTGAAAACCTGACGAAGGGAAATACGGAGATCGTCGCCGAGTTCATCAAAAAGGCGGTGGACGCCGACCTCTTTGAGGTTGAGACGAAGAAGGCGTATGCGGCGGACTATGAAGCGTGTACGAAAGAAGCGAAGGAAGAGCTCAAGGCACATGTGCTGCCCGAGCTTCTGCGTACGTTGGCTTCGGTAGCGGACTACGACAACATCGTCGTCGCAGGGCCTTGCTGGTGGGGCACATACCCGATGGCGATCGTCACGCAGCTCAAACAGCTTGATTTCAAGGGCAAGCGCGTGTTCCCCGTCATGACGCACGAAGGCTCGGGGCTTGCAGGCAGCGCCTCGGCGCTCCAAAGCTACTGCGCGGGTGCAGACGTTGGCGAAGGGCTGGCGGTCAAGGGCTCGGAGGCGGCGCAGTCGGAAGCTGCGGTCGCGGCATGGGCGAAGCGCAATCTCGCATGAGCGGGCGAGGATAATAAAGAAAAAAGAGATTGCCGCAAGGTTACGACTGTGGCAATCTCTTTTATGGAACCGCTGATAAAATGAAGTCGCCCAGATTTGCGCAGATGCGCTGGTTCTATCGAGGAGACAAGCTACACGCACAAACGTCCACTTTGTGGACATTGTGCGCCGCCCTTACCTGAAACCAGCCAATCGGTCTGCGCCTTCGGCTTGGTCTCTTGGGGTTTCAGTGTAAACCGGAGACGTAGCGGTGCTACGTCGAGGATTTGTCGACGACGAGAGGACAGCGCAGATGCGTGAAGATGGGTGGCTGAATTTATCAGTGGTTCCTTATATCGTACGCTTGCGGAAGAGCCACATGGCGAGGGGCAGCGTGCAGGCGGCGATGAGGAGCATGGGGATGTAGTCGCCGATGAGGTCGGCGGCGACGGC
>CAMURM010000222.1 GCA_947097535.1 uncultured Selenomonas sp. | reverse complement strand
TACCTATACTTGTAGTGAAGCAAATACATCATGTTTATGGTAGTATAACCCGAAGGAGTGTGTTTTTTCATGGCAAAAAAGGTAAAGATCACCGAAACAGTACTTCGCGACGGGCATCAGTCCCTGTGTGCGACGCGCATGCATTACTCCCAGATGGAGCCCATGCTTGCAGCGCTCGACAAGATCGGCTACAACTCGTTGGAAGCCTGGGGCGGTGCGACCTTTGATACGTGCCTCCGCTTCCTCGACGAAGATCCGTGGGAGAGGCTCGACAAGCTCAAGGCTCGTCTCAAGACCCCGATCCAGATGCTGCTTCGCGGTCAGAACCTCCTTGGCTACAACCACTATTCGGACGATGTCGTCAAGAAGTTCGTCGAGAAGGCTTCCGAGCACGGCATGGGCGTATTCCGCATCTTCGATGCGCTGAACGACGTCCGCAACCTCAAGACGGCGATCAACGCTGCTCTCGGCTGCAAGGAAAAGCCGCATGTGCAGGGCTGCCTCGTCTACACGCTGAGCCCCTATCATACGAACGAAGTCTTCGTCGACCTTTCCAAGAAGCTGCAGGAAATGGGCTGCCATTCCGTCTGCATCAAGGACATGTCCGGCCTTCTGAAGCCGTATGTCGCAGAAGACCTCGTGAAGAAGCTCAAGGCTGCGCTCGACATCCCCATCCAGCTCCACACGCATTATACGTCCGGCTTCGGCAGCATGACGTACATGAAGGCGATCGAGGCAGGCGTCGACACCGTTGACTGCGCGCTCTCGCCGTTCGCTCTTGATACGTCCCAGCCCTGCACGGAGACGATGGTCGCCGCCTTGGAAGGTACGCCGTTTGACACGGGGCTCGACCGTCAGGCCATGACGCCGATCGCCAAGCACTTCCTGCAGGTCAAGCAGGACCTCATCAAGGAGTTCAACCTCAAGGGCTACTTCGACGTCAACCCGAACGTCATCGACTTCCAGATTCCGGGCGGCATGCTCTCGAACCTTGCGAACCAGCTCAAGGAGCAGGGCATGGAAGACAAGTTCCAGGATCTCCTCGACGAGATGCCGCGCGTGCGCGCCGATGTCGGCTATCCGCCGCTCGTCACGCCTTCGAGCCAGATCGTCGGCACGATGGCTACGTTCAACGTCATGACGGGCGAGCGCTACAAGATCGTCCCGAAGGAATTCAAAGACCTCGCACGCGGCAAGTTCGGCAAGCCGCCGGTGGAAGTCAGCCACGAGTACCTCACGAAGACGCTCGGCATCCCCGAGAGCGAGATCATCACGGACATCGTTGCCGAAGATGCGAAGGCTCCGAAGCTCGCAGATTTCGAGAAGGAAATGAAGGCAAAGGGCTTCCTCAACCCGACGGAAGAGGATATCCTCTCCTACGCCCTCTTCCCGCAGGTCGCAGAAGAGTTCTTCAAGAAGCACTATGCACCGATGAACGCTTACGATATGTCCAAGAAGGGCTGAAGCAGCCATCGCTGACCTCCTCGCAGGGAGGCAACAAAAAAGCCACGCGAACGCGTGGTTTTTTTGTTTGCCCGAATCGCTTCAGGCGCCCCGTTCGGCAAGCAGCGCCTGCGCCTGCAGCTCTGCCTTCCGCTTTTTCGCCAACTTCTTCTTCTCCTTGCGGATCGCCTTGCTGTAGCGCTCCTCCTCGCTGAAAATACAGCCGCAGTACGGCTGGCGATAGAGCGCAAGCGCATGGCTGATGTCGATGCCCTCCTGCCAGCCCGGGCGGAAATCCTCGTAGTAGAAGCGGATGCCGTATTTGCGCGCAAAGAACTCCGCCGTCTCGCGCATGAGATCATGCTGCTGATGGATACTGTAAAAGAGCGTGCTCGTGAATGCCTCGAAGCCGTTCTCGCTCGCATAGCGCGCCGCTTCGCCAAGACGCCATGTGTAGCACATGCGACAGCGGCCGTTCGGCAGGCGCTCGGCGAGGAGCGCGCGCTGCACGAAGTCGCGCAGCATATAGTTCTCATCCGTCCGTATTTCGAGCCCTGCCTTGACGGCAAATTCCTTCGCCGTCTTGAGGCGCATATCCCATTCCTTATACGGATGGATGTTGGGATTGAAGAAGTAGCCGACGGGCTCGATGCCGTCTTCCCTGAGCTTCTTGACGGGATAGCACGAGCACGGCCCGCAGCACATATGGAGCAAAAGTTTCAAACTCATTTTTCGTCCTCCGCATAAGGCACGCCGAGATGATCGTAGGCGGCACGCGTCACGACGCGGCCGCGCGGCGTGCGGTTGATAAAGCCGAGCTGCAAAAGATACGGCTCGTAGACGTCCTCGATCGTATCGCTCTCCTCGCTGATTGCCGCCGCCAATGTCTCAAGACCGACGGGCCCGCCCGCAAACTTCTCGATCATCGTCATGAGCATGCGGCGATCCGTGTGATCGAGGCCGATGCGGTCGACCTCAAGCCGATCGAGCGCCGCATCGGCCGTCGCCGCTGTGATCGCTTTTTCCCCCTGCACCTGCGCGAAGTCGCGCACGCGCTTTAAGAGGCGATTCGCGACGCGCGGCGTGCCGCGCGAGCGGCGCGCGATCATCTCCGCGCCGCTCGCTTCGATGGGAATCTGCAGGATCTCTGCCGCGCGCTCGATGATGAGCACGAGCTCCGACGGCTCGTAGTATTCCAGGCGCGAGATCACGCCGAAGCGGTCGCGCAGAGGTGCGGCGAGCGCCCCCGCCTTCGTCGTCGCGCCGACCAACGTGAAGGGTGCGATGTCGAGACGGATCGAGCGCGCGCTCGGCCCCTTGCCGATGATGATGTCGAGCGCGAAGTCCTCCATTGCCGAGTAGAGCACCTCCTCGACGCTGCGCGAAAGGCGGTGGATCTCGTCGATGAAGAGCACGTCGCGCTCGCCGAGGTTCGTCAGGAGTGCCGCAAGATCGCCCGAGCGCTCGATAGCGGGCCCCGAGGTGATGCGGAAGTTCACGCCGAGCTCGTTGGCGATGATGCCCGCGAGCGTCGTCTTGCCGAGGCCCGGGGGGCCATAGAGCAGCACATGATCGAGCGCTTCCCCGCGGCTCAGTGCTGCCTGCACGAAGATCTTGAGATTCTCCTTTGCCTTCTTCTGGCCGATGTACTCGGCGAGCTTTCTCGGACGCAGGCTGTACTGCCATGTGTCCGCCGCCTGCTCGCCCTGCGCGATGATGCGCCCTTCTTCCATATCCTCCATGCCGCACCTCCTTCCTCAGTGACGGGCAAATTCCTTCAAGGCGAAGCGTATGAGCGCTTCGGCATCCTCGCAGTCCCTGGCACGGCGCAGGACGGGAGCAATCTCCGCCTGCGTGTAGCCGAGCGAGAGGAGTGCCGCACCCGCTTCGGCGAAGATCGTATCCTCGACAGGCTCTTCCACAAGCCCCGCCTCAACGACATCTTCATGCTCCGCCATAAAGCCCTTCATCTTGTCCTTGAGCTCCAGGATGATGCGCTCCGCCGACTTCTTGCCGATGCCCGGCGCCTTCGTCAGAAGCGCCGCCTTCTTGTTGCGCACGGCGAGGCAGAAGTTCTCGGGCGTGATGTTCGACAGGATGCCGAGCGCTGCCTTCGGACCGATGCCCGTGACGGAAATGAGCATTTGAAAGAGCTCATACTCCTCCTCCGAAAAGAAGCCATAGAGCGTCATGGCGTCCTCGCGCACGGCGAGATGTGTGAAGAGCATTACCTCCTCGCCCATGTGCAGGCGGCCGTGCGTCGCCCCCGAGATGAAGACGCGATAGCCGACGCCCGCGACGTCAGAT
>CAMURM010000221.1 GCA_947097535.1 uncultured Selenomonas sp. | reverse complement strand
TGAGTACGACAGGTATAGTCCTCTTCATCGTGTTCCTCCTCGTCAAGGGTCTGCTCGATAAAAAGAAGGAGAAGGAGAAGCGGCAGCGGCGGACGCAAGAGCAGGTTGCAGCAAATATTCGGCAAGCGGAGGGCGAGCCTGAGATTTTGCCACAGGAGCAGGCTCAAATGCAGGAGCTTTTGCGCCGCTTCTTCCCCGAGCAGCTGCCCGTGCGCGAGCCGTCCGCTCTCGTGCAGGAGCCGCAGCCTCTCGTGCAGGCGGCGCCTGCCGCCGTGCCGCCCGCAGCGGAGGAAGTGCGCCGCAGAGAGATGCGGCACAGGGAGGCGCAGGCCGCGCACGAGGAGCCTGCAGCGGGCGCTCTAGCGCTCGATCTCGCGCCCGCTGCCATGCTGCAGGCGGTCGTGCTCGCCGAGGTTCTCGGACGACCCAAGGCGCAGCGCAGACGAAGCCCGTATTTTCGTCCGTGAACATAAAGATCCCCGACGCTCTGCCCGAAGGGCAGGCGGCGGGGATTTGCAGCATTATGAGAAATAGGAAGAAATATCCAAGAGGGGTAGGTATATATGGCAAAGGAAAGGATCGGTTTCATCGGCACGGGCGTCATGGGAAGCAGCATGGCGCGCAATCTCATGAAGGCCGGCTATCCCGTCAGCGTCTACACGCGCACGAAGGAAAAGGCGAAAAAACTCATCGAGGAAGGGGCGGCTTGGGCGGTATCGCCGAAAGAACTGGCGAAGGAGGCGGACATCGTCATCTCCATCGTCGGCTACCCGAAGGACGTCGAGGAGATTTACCTGGGCGCTGAAGGCGTCCTCGCAGCGAAGGAGGGCGGCATCGTCATCGACATGACGACGTCAAGCCCTGCGCTCGCCAAGAAGATCTTTGCTGCGGCGAAGGAAAGGGGCGTCGCCGCGCTCGATGCGCCCGTCTCGGGCGGCGACATCGGCGCGAGGGACGCGACGCTCGCCATCATGGTCGGTGGAGAGCGAGAAGCATTCGAGAGGTGCAAAGACCTCTTCGCTACCATGGGAAAGACTGTGCGCTATTTCGGCGCGGCGGGCAGCGGGCAGTTCGTGAAGATGAGCAACCAGATCGCCATCGCCTCGAACATGCTCGGCGTCGCCGAGGCCATGGCGTATGCGAAGAAGAGCGGCTTGGACGCTGAGGCGGTGCAGCAGACGATTGCAGGCGGCGCGGCAGGCTCGTGGTCGCTGACGAACCTCGCGCCGAAGATGCTCGCGGGCGACTGGTCGCCGGGCTTCTTCATCAAGCATTTCCTCAAGGACATGCGCATCGCCGTCGAATCGGCTGAGGAGATGGGGCTTGACCTTCCGGGGCTCAAGCTCGCCAAGAAGCTCTACGAGGAGCTTTCCGCGCGAGGCATGGAAGACTGCGGCACGCAGGCAATCTTTTGCTGGTACGAAGGCGAATGAAGGAGCTTTTTGAGGGCGGCTCACTTCCTGCCGAAGGCGAAGAGCTTTACGGCGAGAAAGGTGATGGGCACACCGAGGACGGCGGCTAATATGAAAGCCGCGAGACTGGGAAAGCCGAGTTGGTTGTAGAAGAGGAAGACGATGACGTTCTGAATCACATAGTTCGGAATATAGGAAATCGCGAATTTCACACACTTTTCGAGCGTCATCGGTTCGTGGAAGATCAAGCGGCTGTTGAGCGCGTAGGCGATGATGTTTGCGAGGATGTAGCCGATGTTGAACGCGAGATTCGTATCGACGAGAAGCTCGAAGATTTTGGCGAGCAGGCTGCCGTTGAACGTGTTGAGGCAGCCGACGGCGAGAAACAATAGGAACTCGCGTGTGAAGAAGTGACGGCGCATCGTCTTGGAAAATGCGGACATGAAAATCCTCCCCTTGCTGTTTGTTGTCAGTATAGCATAAGAAGGGCAGGAGAGGAAAGGAAATGCGCCGCAGGATATGATGAAAGAAGAGGAGCGGATCATGAAGGGAACTGTTGTGGCGACGTGGATGGATACGGCGCAGAAGCTTTGGGACGGGACGGCCGTCCAAGAATCATGCCGGGAGGCGGGATGGGCGCCGGGCCGCATCTTCACCCCGTTGGAAGATGTGCCGGACAGTGAGATTCGCACCTTTGTCGATGCTCTGGCAAGGCATACGGGGCAGACGCCGGATGACGTTTGGTACGAAGTGGGGCGTGACAACGTCCTGACCTTTGCCGCTGTATATCCGTCCTTTTTTGAAGGCAAGAACATCTATACGTTTCTCGCTTCCATCTACAACGTGCATGTGGAAATCGTCAAGAAGATTCCGGGCGCGAATCCGCCGCTCTTGAAGGTGACGCCGCTGTCCGAGCACGAGGCGGAGCTTCTTTACAAGTCGAAGCGCAGCCTCATTCCGTACTTTCGCGGTCTGTTGAAGGGCGCGATCGACTACTTCAAGGAGCCGGTCGAGGTCAATGTCGTGGAGGAAAAGAGCGGTGAGGTGCGGCTGCGCCTCCGCTTCAAGGAGCGTATCCTGGAGAAGCAGCGCTTTGGGCTCAACTGTCTGCTGGGCGTGCTCACGCGCTCTCTGCCCGTGAAGTTCGCCGTCGTTTCCTTCGCTGCGGCACTCGTGCTCAGCGTCCTCTTTTGGCTCTTCGGCGCCTCGTCCGCCATCCTACTCTTTCCCGTGCTCATGGGCGCTGTCGGCGCTGCTGCCGCCGCCATGCTGCTCCGGCCGCTGCACCTCTTGCGCCGCGAGCTCACGGCGATGGCGGAACATCGTTTCTCAGCGGATCTCGTACTCACATCCCGCGACGAATTTGAAGATATGGGGGCGCTCATCGATGCCTACAAGAAGTCGATGCGCGCCGATTTTACGGGCTTTCGCGGCATGGGCGACGAGCTCATCGCCTATGGCGGCAAGTTCAATGAACTTGCGAGCAACATGAGCCATGCCTCCGCCCACATCGCGGAGGTCGTCGACAGCGTGTCGGAAGCGACGACAGAGAGCGCTTCTTCGACGGGGCAGGTGGCGGAGGTTCTGAACCGAAACGTCGAGGCGCTGCAGCAGGTCGTCTCCTCGCAGGAGAAGAACAATCGGAGCCTTGCGGAAGCCGTGGAAAATGTGGCGCGCGGCTTCGACGGCGTGCGCGCCTCCAGCGATGCGCTGGGCAGGAGCATGGAAAACTTCGCCGCCGTGCGCAACGCCGCCGACTCTTTGAAGAGTGAGACGGAGAAGATCATCTCCATCGCCAACATGGTGACGGAAATCGCCTCGCAGACGAATCTCCTCGCCCTCAACGCTTCGGTCGAAGCGGCGCGCGCCGGCGAGCAGGGCAGGGGCTTTGCCGTCGTCGCGCAGGAGATCGGCAAGCTCGCCGCCGAGTCGCGCGATCAGGCGGACACGATCACATCTGACGTGCGCAACATCACGCGCATCATCAATGACGTCGTCGCGAGCATCGACACGGAATACCATGCGCTCGGCAAGGAGAGCGGCGAACTCGTGCAGGTCGTCGAGAGCAACGGCGCCTTCGTCGCGAACATCCGCGAGGTATCGGCGAGCATCAACGGCATCATCACGCGCCTCAACGATGAGATGGGGCGCATGAACGACGCCATCGGCCAGGTGCAAAATGTCGCCGGAATTTCCGAAAAAAATTCCGTCGCAGCGAAGGCCGTCAACGAGACGGTCGGCGACCATCACGAGAAGCTGCAGGATATGATGGAGAAGATCCAGGACTTCCAAAAAATCGCCGTGTCGTTCACGGACGACATCAAGAATTTCAAAATATGATT
>CAMURM010000220.1 GCA_947097535.1 uncultured Selenomonas sp. | reverse complement strand
TCGTCAAGACGGCGTTCTTCGGCGAAGATCCGAACTGGGGGCGCGTCATCTGCGCTGTCGGCTACGCGGGCGTGCCCATGGAGCCGGAAAAGACCGTCGTGAAGTTCGGCGGCATTCCTGTCTATGCGCACGGCACGGGCGCTGCCTTTGACGCGGCGGCGCTGCGCGAGGTCATGACGCAGCATGACATCGTCATCGACATCGAGATGGGGCTGGGCAGCGCCGAGGCAACGGTCTGGACATGCGACTTCTCCTATGAATATGTGAAGATCAACGGCGAGTACCATACCTGAGGCGGTGAAGCGATGTTTGCGGCAAACGACAAGGCGGCGATCCTCGTCGAGGCGCTGCCTTATATACAGGAATTTTATGGCAAGACCGTCGTCATCAAGTACGGCGGCAACGCCATGATCAATGAAGAGCTCAAGGAAAAGGTCATGCAGGACGTGGCGCTGATGAAGTACGTCGGCATACAGCCCGTCATCGTGCATGGCGGCGGCCCTGAGATCACGGGATTTCTCGGCAAGGTAGGCAAGGAGACGGAGTTCATCAGCGGCCTGCGTGTGACGGATGAAGAAACGGTCGAGATCGCCGAGATGGTGCTCGATGGCAAGATCAACTCCGACATCGTGACGCTCCTCAATCGCCGCGGCGTCAGTGCTGTCGGTCTGTCGGGCAAGGATGCGAACCTCATCCGCGCACAAAAGAAGCTCGCGACGGTCTACGAAGGGGAAGAGAGCCGGAAGGTGGACATCGGCTATGTCGGTCAGGTCGAAAGAATCGACACGCGCCTCCTGCAAGACCTCATCGCACACGACTACATCCCCGTCATCGCGCCCATTGGCGTCGGTGCGGACGGCGAGAGCTACAACATCAATGCCGACTACGTGGCGGCGGAGATCGCGGGTGCGCTCGGGGCGGAGAAGCTCCTGCTCCTGACGGATGTCGAGGGCGTCTACAAGGATTACGAGGACAAATCATCCTTCATCTCGACGCTCACGGCAGCCGAGGCGCGCCGCTATATCGAGGACGGCACCTTGACGGGCGGCATGATCCCGAAGGTAGAAGCGTGCCTGAGGGCGCTCGATGCGGGTGCGGCAAAGACGCATATCATCGACGGCAGGCTCGGCCACTCCATCATCTTGGAAATCTTCACCTCGGCGGGTATCGGTACGCAGGTCGTGAAGTGACGGCGCATGGAAAAGCGGGGGAAATCTATGAAAGAAACAGATGAAGCAATCTACGCGAAGGACGCGGCGGGCTATCTGCCCGTGTTCAACCGCTACAAGATTGTGCTTGACCACGGCGAGGGCGTCTACGTCTTCGACAACAACGGCAGGAAGTACATCGACTTCCTTGCAGGCATCGCGGTCAACGTGCTCGGTCACGCCTATGCGCCGCTCGTCAAGACGATCGCCGAACAGGCGGGGCGCATGATCCACTGCTCGAATCTCTACTACACGCAGGCGCAGGCGGATGCAGCGGAGAGGCTCGTGCGCCTCTCAGGACTCGGCAAGGCGTTCTTCGCCAACTCGGGTGCGGAAGCGAACGAGGGCGCAATCAAGATCGCGCACAAGTATGCGCACGCGAAAGATCCTGAAAAGTCGCAGATCATCACGGCGTGGCACAGTTTTCACGGACGCACGCTCGCGACATTGACGGCGACGGGGCAGCCGAAGTATCACGAAGGCTTTGGCCCTCTGCCCGAGGGATTCGACTATGTGCATTATGGCAATATCGAAGAGCTGGAAAAGATGATGAGCGCGAAGACGTGCGCCGTCATGCTCGAAACGATTCAGGGCGAGGGCGGCGTCCATGTGCCGACGGCAGAATACTTGAAGCGCGTGCGCGAGCTTTGCGACGAGCACGGCGCACTCTTGATCTTTGATGAGATTCAGTGCGGCATGGGGCGCACGGGCAAGATGTTCGCCTACGAGCATTTCGGCGTGCAGCCCGACATCGTGACGCTTGCCAAGGGGCTTGCGGGCGGCGTGCCCATCGGCGCGTTCATCGTGACGGACGAGGCGGCGGCTGCTCTCCATGCGGGCGATCACGGCACGACCTTCGGCGGCAATCCTCTCGCGTGTGCGGCGACAAACGTCGTGCTCGACACGGTGCAGAAAGAGGGCATCTTGGGTCACGTCGACAAGGTCGGCGCGTATTTCCGTGAAAAGCTCGAAGGCTTTCAAAAGAAGTATCCGGCTCTCATCAAGGAAGTGCGTGGCATGGGGCTTCTTCTCGGCATGGAGCTTTCCATGGAGGGACGCGGCATTGTCAACGAATGCTTGGAGCACGGCGCGATCATCAACTGCACGGCAGGAAATGTCCTGCGCTTCGTGCCGCCGTTGATCGTCAAGGAAGCGCATATCGACGAACTCTGTGCGATCTTGGAGCCGATTCTGGCGAAGTATGCCAAGGATTGAAGGGGAGGAAAACGTATGTTAAAAGGCAGGGATTTACTTTCCATCCATGATTTGTCCTCTGAGGAGGTCGAGGCGATTCTCGCTCTTGCCGAAGAACTCAAGGCAATGCAGAAGGCGGGCATCGAGCACCGCATTCTCGCGGGCAAGACGCTCGGCATGATCTTCGAGAAATCCTCGACGAGGACGCGCGTCTCCTTTGAAACGGGCATGTTTCAGCTCGGCGGGCAGGCGCTCTTCCTCTCGAACCGCGACCTGCAGATCGGGCGCGGCGAGCCGATCAAGGATACGGCTCGCGTCCTCTCGCGCTATCTCGACGGCGTGATGATCCGCACCTTCGAGCATGAGAAGGTGGAGGAATTCGCCAGGTATGCCGACATTCCCGTCATCAACGCCTTGACCGATCTCCTCCATCCGTGCCAGGCGCTGACCGACCTTCTGACGATTCGCGAGCACAAGGGCAAGAATCTCAAAGGGCTGAAGATGGCGTACGTCGGTGACGGCAACAACATGACGCATTCTCTGATGTATGCGGCGGCAAAGACGGGCATGAACTTCGTCGCCGCGACGCCTGCAGACTACGCGCCCGATGAAGGGGTGACGCAGAGGGCGCAGGAAGATGCGAAGGAAATGGGCGCGAGCATTGCGCTCGTGACCGACCCGTTTGCAGCGGCGAAGGACGCTGACATCCTCGTGACGGACACATGGGCGAGCATGGGGCAGGAGGCGGAGCACGAGGAGCGCAAGAAAATTTTCGCGCCGTACCAGATCAACGGCGACCTGCTCGCCGTCGCTGACAAACGCGCCATCGTCATGCACTGCCTGCCCGCCTATCGCGGTGAGGAGATCACGGACGACGTTATGGAAGCATTCTCTGACGTCATCTTCGACGAGGCGGAGAACCGCCTGCATACGCAGAAGGCGATCCTGGCTCTTTTGATGGCGGACTGACTTCATCTTATCTGCAATCCCGGCAGGAAAATTTTATGAAAGCGCGTATTCTTAAGGAGACGCTGAATTTATCAGTGTTTCCTTGATATAAAATATTTTAAGGAGCTGTTTTTCATGGCAAAGGCAAAAGTGAAGAAAGTCGTACTCGCATATTCGGGCGGTCTTGACACCTCCGTCATCATTCCGTGGCTCAAGGAGAACTATGACGGCTGTGAGGTCATCGCGGCGTGCGTCGACATCGGGCAGGGCGACGAGGTCGCTCCCGTGCATGACAAGGCGCTGAAGTCCGGCGCGTCGAAGGCATACGTCGAAGACCTCACGCAGGAATTTCTCGAAGACTACGTCTGGCCGACGCTCAAGGCGCAGGCGGTCTACGAAGGCAAGTA
>CAMURM010000219.1 GCA_947097535.1 uncultured Selenomonas sp. | reverse complement strand
GGATGCCCACCGTGCCGCGAAAGTCCGTGCCGCGCGTGTCGGGCGTATTGCCCGCCGTAATGAGCACGCCAACCGCCTGTGAGGGCGGTGCGGGCGGCAGAGCCTTGCCGTCCTCGCCGCTCTTCTTCGCCTCTTCCTCCTGCTTCTGCAGCTCCGCCACCGCTTCGTCCAACTCGGTGGCTTCCGTCGGCGACGTCTCTGTCGGGATGACATCCTCGGGCGGCGTCTCCACAGGCGGCGTCTCAGGCTTCGGCGGTTCGGGCGGCTCCGGCTTCGGCGGCTCGGGCTTCTTCTCTTCCATCTCGCCCGAAGAGCCTTCTTCGGGAAGGTCTACGACCTCCATCTCCTGCACCGCCAGGGGATCGCCCTCGAAGTCGAGCAGCGGCAATGCGAGAGCCAGTCCCAGCCAGACGAAGAAGTGCAGGAAGATTGCCGCGACGACCGTCGTGCGCCAGTAGCTCTTGAACCGCATCTCACTGCCTCCCCGCTGTCTCCGTCGCGATGGAGACGTGCTTCGCGCCCGAACGCTTGAGGAGATCCAGGACGCGCACGACGGCTTCGTAGTCGGTCTTCTTGTCGCCGCGCAGCACGAACACCGTATCGGGATCGCTTGCCAAGGACGCCTTCATCTTGTCCGCAAGATCTTCATTCGGCAGTTCGTCCTTGTCGTAGAGCACATCGCCCTTCTCCGTCACCGTGATCGGCACGATGTTCGGGCGCGTCTCCATCTTGCCCGCAGCCGCCTGCGGCAGAGCGACCTGCACCGTGTTCGTCTGCACCATGTAGATCGTGCTGATCATGAAGAACACGAGCAAAAAGAGCATGATGTCGATCATCGGGATGATCATGACGAGCGGTTCTTTCGTAATACGAAAATCACGCCGCATGGCCATCCTCCCCTGTCTTCTTCAGCGCGTTCCGCACAGCGGCGGCCGCCTTGTCGAGCATGGCGAGCATCTCATCGAGTTTCTGCACGAAGTACGTATGCACGATGAGCGAAAAAATCGCCACGCAAAGCCCCGTCGCCGTCGCGATCAGCGCCTCGCCGATGCCGCCCGTGATGGCAAGCGGCTCGCCCGCGCGCACGCTGAAGATGCTGAACGACTCGATCATGCCCGAAATCGTACCGAGAAGCCCCAGGAGCGGCGCCATCGTCACGATCATCGACAAGTAGTTGAGCCTTTCCCTCAGACGCATCGCCATATCGGCATATGCCGTGTCGAGCGCGAGCGTCAAGTCATCGCCCGCCGCCGCCGCACGCACGCCGATTTCGGCGATGTATGCGGGAGCCGTGTTCTCCGTCTGGCAAAGCTCCGCAGCCTGCTTCAAATCGTGCTCCTTCAGGAAAGTCGGCAGCTTCGCGACGAAATCGCTCGCGCCCCTGCCCGCCTGACGGTAGAAGCGGAAACGCTCGATGGCGATGACCGCGACGGCGATCGAGCAAGCAAGAAGGACGTACATGACAGGCCCGCCCTTTTGAAACAATTCCCACGTATTTTCCACGAGAACATCTCCTTCAAGGATTTATTATAATAATGATATTGGTTATTCGTTTCATAGACGTGAGTATAGCACAGAAAGAGCGAATTTTCAACCCAAAAATGAAAATTGTTCATATTTACGTTAAGATTCACTTTGCTCCTCGGCATCGCCCTCATCGTCGGCGGCGTCGTCCTCTGCAACTTCTTCGGCACGGGGCACTGATCAAGCGCAAAGGGGCTGTTGTACGAAACCTTCCGGCTTCGTACAACAGCCCCTTTCATAGAACATATAGGATTCCTCCTTCGTTGCAGGATTTTAGAGGAGGCGCACTGCAGATATAGAGCTAATTATCGTAAATACTCAGCATGACATAGCTGCCATCGCGTCCGAACGAAAGGTTCTCTCCGGGAGCGATGGGGTAGCCTGCCACCATGATTCTCGATGACTCCTCGGGAATCTCCGGCAAATCGTAAGCACGGGCATATTCCTCACGCGAATCGTCTGCGTCGAGGCCGGAGCGGTCAAAGTGCAGCCGGCTCCCCTTGAGAAGCACGATGCCTGTCACAATCCCTCTTTCATCAAGAACGATCAGCCCCTTGTCCGCATAGTGCCAACCGTACGAAAAACTCATGTCGCCCGCACGATACGGATGCGCCTCGCTCAATTCCGCTCCTTTGCCGAGAACTTCCTGCACGGCGCGCAGACGCATGCCGAAATGGATGCCGCCGACGGACTCGAAACCGGCGGGATCCAACGTGCGCTGCAGCGCTTGCCCGAACGCCAAGGTGATATAGTCCCCCGCGCCGCCGAAAATCTTCCAGCCGATAGGAAGCGCGCGCTCCCCGTCCGCCTCTTTGATGCGAAACTCTCCGCCGCCGGATTCAACGCCGCCTACCCATGACCCCCAGCCGATGACTTCGCAGCCGTTGATCGTGCGCTGCCCGATTGTGAGCACCGCACGTCCATCTTCATCATACCAAGTGCCCGCCATGCGCTCCAAGATCATATCGAGCGGGTCGCGCGGCTCTGCCACCGCTCTCTGGCCCGAGACGAGCAGCACAAACGCGCATAAGACGAGCATTGCCAATCCTTTCATCTCACACCTCCTGCAAGATCACAAAACCGCAGCCTTTCAATACTCCACAGCACTAAACCGAACATAACTGCCATTCGTTCCAAACGAGAAATATTCCCCGGGGGCGATCTCGTAGAACGCCAGCGGATTGTCCATCGTCCTCTCCTCAGGAACCTCTGCCATATCATAGGCGCGTGCGTATGCCGCCCGCCCATCCTGCGCGCCAAGCCCCGATCTTGCAAAGCGCAGCTCGCTTCCCGGCAGCAGGACAAGGCCTGTCACAATCTCATTTTCATCGAGGACGATGAGCCCTTTGTCCGGATAATACCAGCCGTAAGCAAAGATTTCCTCGCCTGCACGGCAAGAGTTCTCCCTGTTCAATTCCTGACCCGCGCCGATCTTCTCCCGCACGCTGCGCATGCGCATGCCGAGGCGAATGCCCGCGACGGCTTCGGAGCAGGCAGGATTCAGCGTGCGCTGCAGCGCTTCGCCTTCATTCAACGTGACGTAATCCCCCGGGCCGCCGAAAAGCAGCCAGCCGATGCGTAATGTGCGCATGCCGCCCGCCTCTCGAACGATAAAATCCAAAGAGCCCGAGCCGGGCCCGTTCGCCAGTCGATCCGCGCCGACGATCTCACAGCCGTTGATCGTATTGCCCTCGATCGTGAGCACCGCCTGACCCGCTTCATCGTACCATGTACCTGCGAGTCGTCCCAAGATTCTCTGGAACGAATCCGGCGACATCATCGCCGCCGCCTCGCGCTGCCCCAAAACGAGCAGCATGAGCGCACATAAGACAAGCAAAGCAACGCGTTTCATCTCGCACCTCCTGATTCATAGCCGACACGCTTTCAAAATGAACCTGCCGTTCATTTTTCCAAGAATCACGGATAATCCGTGCTGTCTCTATTATAACCGAAAAGCGCAGGCAAGCGTACTGTAGCAAATGACAGGTCGACAAAGAAAATTTCTGCCATCGGCAACGGCATAACGCCCGCACATATCTGTGCAGCCCTTCGTCCCTCTCTGCATCGCCCAAAACAAAAGAACCGGCTCCCTAAGGAGCCGGTCTTTGCCAAACTTCAGAAAACGCGTGGTTCACTCAACGTTCTCTTAGGAAAGTCCGAAACAATTCGTCTTGCCTTACGCAGTCTTCACGACGTTGGAAGCCTGCGGACCGCGTGCGCCTTCGACAATCTCGAATTCGACACCCTGACCCTCAGCCAACGTCTTGAAGCCATCGCC
>CAMURM010000218.1 GCA_947097535.1 uncultured Selenomonas sp. | reverse complement strand
CTCGCCCAATTCGCCACCTTCGCCGGCGTCGGCAGACTGACGGGCCAGGGATTTGACGAGACGAGGGTTTCGTATAAGTGAACCAACAGGAGCGCTTCGGACGGCGAAGTGCTCTTTTTGGTTGCTTTGTACCGTAAAAATTTGTACAATAAAGATAAGGGAGGGATAGCATGGGTGAGTATAAGATCAAACCGTGGGAAGAATTGACGATTCGAGATGACTACATGTTCAAACTCATCATGAATCGCAGGCGCATTTGCAAAAAGCTGCTCGAAGGTACGCTTCGCATAAAAATCAAGAAGATACGCTATCTGGAAACGGAGAAAGCTTTATCGGCACAGTATCGAAGCAAGGGCATACGGTTGGATGTATACGTCAAGGATGAAAAGAATACGGTCTATAACATCGAAATGCAGGTCAGACGGCTTGAAGGCTGCGCGCTTTTCAAGCGGACGCGCTACTATCAGTCGATGATGGACGCTGATCTGCTCGCGGCAGGGGCAGATTATGATGAGTTGAATAAGACCATCATAATTTTCATCTGCCCTTTTGACCCCTTTGGCGAGGGGCGCTATATCTATACGTTCGAAAATGTTTGCCTGGAGAATAAAGAGCTCAGCTTGCAGGATGGAGCGACGAAGATTTTTCTGAATACGAAGGGCACGATCGGCGAAATTGATGATGCGATCAAGGCTTTTTTGCAGTATGTCGACGGTGTAGTTACAGAAAACAGCTTTATCCAGGAAATCGAAGAAGAGATTCAAAAGGTCAAACGTGAGGAAGGAGAGAGGGTGAATTACATGACTTTTGCGATGAAAATGATGGAAGAGCGCAAGGAAGGACGCGCGGAGGGACTCGCAAAAGGTCTTGCAAAAGGTCGGCAGGAAGAGCGCGTGGCGATTCTTCGGCGACTCGTCATGCAGTCGCAAATCCCGATCGAGCAGGCGCTGGCTATGATCGGTATACCGAGCGAGGAATACCCGTCGTACAAGAAGCTGCTGCATGCGATGCCATGAAAAGCAGCCAGGCTCGGCAAAGATGCGGCAGTCGGTTATGCAGATGATTCAGGAGCAGAAATGAGATGAATGGAAATCAACAGGAGCGCTTCGGACGGCGAAGCGCTCCTGTTGTCGTCTGATCGGGAAGTTTGAATCACTGCAGAGAAGGTTCGCCAAAGAACATTGACAGGATAGTGTCATCGTGATATACTTCATTACAGTGAAGTACAGAATATCATGAAAAATGCCATGAGCTTCAGATTTTCCTCATGGACAAGAGTTTCCTTGATATTGCTGGCTGCAAAAGCTCTTTTGAGCCGATTTTGCGACAGAAAAATTTCCGAGGGTTTTGGGAAAATCGCAAAAAGAGAAGGAGCTTTAGAAAACCTGCTTTTGAGTTCGCTGTTTCCAAGGGCCCCGGGAAACAGTATTGCATGCAATTCATACCGCTTGCGGTATTGAAACGAAGAAGCTCCGCTCCTGCCTTGTCATGCCCATAGATTGCATGCAATTCATACCGCTTGCGGTATTGAAACGTCGTGTCTATCGAGGTATACAGCCTGTCTACGGAATTGCATGCAATTCATACCGCTTGCGGTATTGAAACCAGCTATCGAAAAAAATATAAAAGCTGCTTAAAATTGCATGCGATTCATACCGCTTGCGGTATTGAAACATGTGGAATGTGCGCACGGGGGCGCTCACGACAGTCCTATTGCATGCAATTCATACCGCTTGCGGTATTGAAACGATGTTGCAACGGAACGCCTGTCCCGAATCATCGACATTGCATGCAATTCATACCGCTTGCGGTATTGAAACTTTGCGATAACTTTTAATCCAGTCGATTATTTCTAATTGCATGCAATTCATACCGCTTGCGGTATTTTTTTTATTTTTCGGTGCGTTTTTTTCAAACGGCCGCTTTTTTTATGGCATAATGGAGCTATCGAAAAAAATCTTTCCGGGGAGGGATAGCGATGTGTGTCATTTATATGATGTCGGAGGAAACGAAAGCGATTAAGGATCATGGCAGGTTGATTCTTTACCGCAGGGATGAGAAGGTGGCGAGCCAGCCGATTCGTCATATTTCGGGGGTCGTGGTGACGAAGCAGGCGCATATAACGATGCCGCTGGTCTATGCCCTGTTGGAGGAAGGGATTCCGATTTCTTACATGGATTTTCGCGGACGCGTTTTGGGCGTCTTGGGTGGGGAGCGGATTTCTCTTGAGCATCTGTTTCGACAAAAAGAGGTGATGGAGCGCCCGAAGGAGCAGATTCGGCTCGTACGGGAGATTGTCTGCCGCAAGATTGGCAGCCAGCGCAGGCTGCTCAAGGAGTACAGCGATCATTCTGTTGTGCGAGGCGTGCTGTGCGCGCATTTGGAAGGTGGGAAGGATGAAGGAGGAAGCGTCCGTCTGCATTGTGGCATGATTTGCCACAATGGACGACACACAAGGCTGCGTGTACATGAAAACCTAGATAAAATAAAGTGTTGACTTTGTTTTTCCCTTTTGCTAATATATATAGGTGCCTGAACACTGAGCAAGAATCGTGCGTTGGGAGGGAGCGCTGCATGACGTTGGAATCGCTGAAGGACGCGGTGCGGGTCATCGGGGTCAAACAGGTCACGAAGGCTGTGCAGAAGGGTCAAGCGGAGGCTGTCTTTCTGGCGGATGATGCGGATGGCCGCGTGACGGAGCCGCTTCTTCGTCTCGCAGAGCAGATGGACGTTTCGGTCGTGCATGTCCCCACGATGCAGGAGCTCGGCAAGGCTTGCTCCATCGAGGTTGGTGCCGCTGCGGCAGCTGTCTTGAAGGAGTGACATCAGGTCGGTAAATGCTTCGCCTGCCATGGGCAAGCGGCTTTCGGGCTGCGGCGGAGTAATTATAAATAATAAATTCTCAATATGAAGGAAGGAGGTGCATCAAATGCCTACAATCAATCAGCTGGTTCGCAAGAGCCGCAAGAGCATGCAGGAGAAATCGAATGCACCGGCACTGAAGAATTGCCCGCAGAAGCGCGGCGTCTGCACGAGGGTCTACACGACGACCCCGAAGAAGCCGAACTCGGCTCTCAGAAAGGTCGCCCGTGTTCGTCTGACGAACAGCATCGAGGTGACGGCATACATTCCCGGTATTGGCCATAATCTGCAGGAGCATAGCGTCGTCCTGATCCGCGGCGGCCGTGTCAAGGATCTGCCTGGTGTCCGCTACCACATTATCCGTGGTTCGCTGGATACGGCAGGTGTCCAGGATCGCGGTCAGGCGAGGTCGAAGTACGGCGCGAAGCGCGCGAAGAAGAAGTGAGACGCTTTTTCTGAGAAGAGATTATAGCCAGGAGGGGTAAGTATGCCAAGAAAAGGTGCCGTACCCAGACGTGACGTGTTGCCGGATCCGGTATACAAGTCCAAGACGGTTACAAAGTTTATCAACAAGGTGATGCTCTCGGGCAAGAAGAGCGTCGCTGAACGCGTCGTCTATGATGCTTTCGAGACGATCCGCGCCAAGACGGGCAAGGATCCTCTGGAGGTCTTCGAGACGGCTTTGAAGAATGTTATGCCGGTTCTCGAGGTGCGTGCCCGCCGCGTCGGCGGTGCGAACTATCAGGTGCCGGTCGAGGTTCGTCCGGATCGCCGCATGACGCTCGGTATCCGCTGGCTTGTGAATTACGCAAGGCTGCGCGGCGAAAAGACCATGGATGAGAGGCTTTCGGGCGAGCTCATGGACGCGGCGAACAATACGGGCGCGGCGATCAAGAAGAAGGAAGATACGCATAAGATGGCTGAGGCTAATAAGGCATTCGCTCATTATCGTTGGTGATCCTA
>CAMURM010000217.1 GCA_947097535.1 uncultured Selenomonas sp. | reverse complement strand
GAATATATCCTGCGGCAGTTGGCGGCGCAGCAGGATGGCAAGGTGGAGCTTCGGCGAACGGAGATCGCCGATAAGATCTCGTGTGCGCCGTCGCAGATTTCGTATGTGCTCAACACGCGCTTCACGCAGGAAAAGGGCTTCACCGTCGAGTCGCGGCGCGGCCTCGGCGGCTTCATTCGCATCGTGCAGGTGCCGCTGCAGAATCTTGTCTATCAGGACATGCTCGAAAAGCTGACGGAGGAGTCGGAGCCGGAGCTCGTGCAGTCGATGGTGCGCTATCTCGTGCAGCATCAGATGATCACGACGCGCGAGGCGGCGCTCGTCATGCAGTCAGTGACGACGGCGTACAAGAAGCTCAAGCCGAAGGAGCGGTTGAAATTCATCCGCTCGCTGTTTCTGACTTTGGAAAAGTTTTCTTGAGGAGGGCTGGTCATGCTTTGTGACGACTGTAAGAAAAATGAGGCGCGCGTCCACTTCATCGTCTTGAAGAACGGCGGCACGACGGAGATGAATCTCTGCCGTGACTGTGCGGCGCGCTACAGCAAGGCGATGGCGGGCATGAGCGGCGGCGACTACTCGGTCAACGACTTCATCAAGGGCGTGATCCGGCACATGCCCGATACGTCGGAGCAGGAGGCAGAGGAAAGCCCAGCGGAGGACGAGGTGATCTTCACCTGCCCGAACTGCGGCATGAGCTTTCGCGACTTTGCGCAGCAGGGCAAGATCGGCTGCAGCGTCTGCTACGAGACGTTCCGCGAGGAGTTGGCGCCGCTCTTGCGCCGTCTGCACGGTGCGGGCAGCCATCGCGGCAAGATACCGAAGCGGGCGGGCGGTGCGCTTGCGCTCAGGCAGCGCATCGAGCGCCTGCGCGCGGGGCAGGAGCGCGCCGTGGCGAAGGAAGATTACGAGAAGGCGGCTGAATACCGCGACGAGATACGCGCTCTCGAGGTGGAGCTGGCGGCGCAGAAAAAGGCGGCGGAGAATGTTGCTGATGAGCATGATGCGCCGCAGGTGTCTGAAGCACGCGAAGAGCTGGAAGGGGGCGGAGCATGATGGCGAGGCAGGAACTTTTTTCGGGCTCGCATCTCGACTGGCTCGTCGCGGACGGTGCGGATAATGATGTCGTCCTTTCGAGCCGCGTCTGCCTTGCGCGCAATTTGCGGGAGATTCCTTTCCCGAATCGCGCAGACTTGAGCCAGCTCGCCGAGGTGTCAGAGCGCACCGCCGCCGTGCTCGGTGATGTGGAGGAGGCGCTCGACGAGCCGTTCGACCGCGTCGAGCTCGCCAAGAGCACGGCGCTCGAGCAGAACGTGCTCTGGGAGAAGCATCTCGTCAGCCGCCAGCTGCTCAAGAATCCCGCCCATCGCAGCGTGTATATCAGCAACGACCGCTGCCTGAGCATCCTCGTCAACGAGGAGAACCACCTGCGCATTCAGGCGATGGCGGCGGGCTTCGACCTCAAGACGCCGTATGAGATGGCATCGCGCGTCGACGACGCCTTCGAGGCGAAGCTCGATTTCGCCTTCGATGAAAAGCTCGGCTATCTGACGAGCTGCCCGACCGACCTCGGCACGGGGCTGCGCGTCGCGGTCATGCTGCATCTGCCGGGACTCGTCTACACGGAGAACATCGGCAACATCCTCAACATCGCGCCGCAGATTGGCCTTTCCATGACCGCCATGTACGGCGAGGGCGCAGAGTCGGCGGGCAATGTCTTTTCCGTCGCGAACAAGCTGTCTTTGGGGCTGACGGAGCGCGAGCTCAGCGACAACCTGCGCATCTCGGTCGGTGAGATCGTCGCGCAGGAGCGCCGGGCGAGGAAGGCGCTCTTGCTCTACGATAAGGATCGTCTGGAAGACGAGGTCTGGCGTGCCTACGGCGTGCTGCATTACGCGCGCGCACTGGGCGACGGCGAGACGCTGGCGCTCCTGAGCCGCGTGCGGCTCGGCGTCGATCTCGGCATCATCACGGGTCTTTCGGCGAGCGTCTTCGGTGATATCCTCATCGCGAGCCGGGCAAATTATCTTTGCAGTCTGGCAGGAAACGAGAACATGTCGAAGAATGAAATAGATAGGAAGAGGGCGGAAATCATCCGCCAGATTTTAAGGAACCACTGATAAATTCAGCCCCCCATCTTCACGCATCTGCACTGTCCTCTCGTCGTCGACAAATCCTCGACGTAGCACCGCTACGCCTCCGGTTTGTCTCCTCGATAGATACAGCGCATCTGCGCAAATCTGGGCAACTTCATTTTATCAGCGGTTCCTTGGGAAATACCGTATGATGTGAGAATTTTCCTGCCGCAGGGGTGCGGCGGGCTTTCGGAGGCGCGCAAAATGCGCTTCCTTTACATACGAGGTGGAATACTTATGACGAACCGCTTTACGAACCGCGCGCTCAAGGTGCTGGAGTTCGCCCAGTACGAAGCGCAGGAGCTGGAGCAGAACTACATCGGCACGGAGCACATCCTGCTCGGACTCCTGCACGAGGGCGAGGGCATCGCGGCGCGCGCCCTGCGCTCTTTGGGGCTTGACCTCGGTCATGTGCGCGCGCGCGTCGAGGGAATGCTCGACGACGCCGGCAGCGAGGAGAGGCACGCTTCGTACTACACGGATCGCGCCAAGCGCGTGATGGAGCTTGCCGTCGAGGAGGCGCGCTCCTTCGGGCACAGCTACATCGGCACGGAGCACATCCTTCTGGGGCTGATCCGTGAAAACGAGGGCGTGGCGGCGAGCGTTCTCCTATCGCTCGGCGCCGATCTCGACATCGTGCGCTCGACGGTCATCGACATGCTCGGCGGCACGCAGGAAGGGTCGACGGACGGCATGCCCGAACGCCGTCGCCGCGCACCTGCGCCCGCAGCGGCCAATACGGGTACGCCGATCCTCGACAAGTACGGCAGGGACCTCAACCGGCTCGCGCGGGACGGCAAGCTCGATCCCGTCATCGGCAGGGAGAAGGAGATCGAGCGCGTCGTGCAGATCCTCTCAAGGCGCACGAAGAACAATCCGATCCTCATCGGCGAGCCGGGCGTCGGCAAGACGGCGGTGGCGGAGGGGCTGGCGGCACGCATCGTCACGGGCGCCGTGCCGCGCCTCCTGCAGCAGAAGCGTATCGTTTCCCTGCCCATGGCGGGGCTCGTGGCGGGCGCGAAGTACCGCGGCGAGTTCGAGGAGCGCTTGAAGGGCATCATCGACGAGGTCATGAAGAGCGGCAACGTGATCCTCTTCATCGACGAAATGCACACGCTCATCGGCGCGGGGGCGGCGGAGGGCTCGCTCGACGCCGCGAACATCCTGAAACCGCCCCTTTCGCGCGGCGAAGTGCAGATCATCGGCGCGACGACTTTGCAGGAGTACAAGAAGTATTTCGAGAAGGATTCTGCGCTGGAAAGGCGCTTTCAGAGCATCCTCGTCGAGGAGCCGACGACGGAAGAGGCGGAGAAGATCCTCCACGGACTGCGCCCGAAGTACGAGGCGTTTCACCACGCGAAGATTCGGGACGAGGCTTTGAAGGCGGCTGTGCGCCTGTCGCATCGCTACATTCCCGACCGCTGCCTGCCCGACAAGGCAATCGACCTCATGGACGAGGCGGCGTCGAAGGCGCGCATGAAGACGGTCGTACTGCCGACTTCGATCAAGCGCCTGGAAGGGCGGCTGAAGAAGCTCGGCGTCGAGAAGGAGACGGCGATCAAGCTGCAGGACTACGAGCGTGCGGCAGCGCTGCGCGACGAGGAGAGCGCCCTGAAGGAGGAGCTCGCCGCCGCGAAGAACCGCTGGCAGGAGCGCGAGATGAAGGAGGTCACGGTCACGGCGGACGACATCGCCGA
>CAMURM010000216.1 GCA_947097535.1 uncultured Selenomonas sp. | reverse complement strand
GTCCGTTCGTCGGACTTCTTCATCAAACGCATAGCTCTCACGGGAGGAGAAGTGCCCGAGGCACCGATCGCAGGTGAACTCCCTCTCGCAGCGCACAACGCCCGTGAGCCGATAGAACGCCCCCGTGTGGAGAATCTCGCCTTCGACCTCGACAGGGCCTTCTATGCGGCAGTTCTCCGGCACGGCGTCCAGCGCCTCGGCCGTCGTCACAAACGAAAAAGAAACGCCCCTGCCCATCGCGGCGTTCGCATCAGCAATACAAACCATCATCATTTTGCATCGACCTCAACGTATTATAGCAAGGCGAAATTTATTTGTCAAGAAAATACAAGACGGGCGGCGGCGCGCTGTCGATGCACGCGCCGCACCGCCCTTTGCCTGCACGGGCGGCAGCTTTCAGCGGCGCTTGCCGCCTCATTCTTCCTCAATCTCGCGGCTCGTCAGCAGATACTCGACCTTGACATCCGTGCGGACATTGAGATCCATGAACTCGCCGTCCATCGTCTGCACGACGGGCAGCGCCGCGAGGCGCGACTCGTCGATGTAGATGATCTTGCCCGCCTCGCCGTTCGAAAGCTTGACCCAGCTGCCGTTCAGGGCGTGGCAGACGCGGCGGATGAAGCGAAAGCCGAAGTCCGTATCGAGCCTTCCCTTCATGATGTCATCGGACAAGATGTTGAACACATCGAAGGGCGAGCGCTTCTTCGCGTAGGAGCGGTTCGACGCCATCGCATCGTACATGTCCATGATGGCGAGGATGCGGGAAAATTCGCCGATCTGCTCCTTCTTCAAGCCTTCGGGATAGCCCGAGCCGTCGTTTCTCTCGTGGTTCTGCAGCACGGCCTCGGCGATTGCCGCATCCTTACCGAGATCGCCCGCCATGATGAGCTCATGGCCGAACCGCGGATGCTCCTGCATGATCTTTCGCTCATCGGGCGTCAGCGCCCCCTCCTTGTCGAGCATCGCCTGCTCTATGCGCAGGTTGCCGATATCGATGAGAAAGCCCGCCGTGATGAGGCGCAGCTGATCCTTGCGCGGCATCTTGAGCCACTTGCCCATGAGCCCCGCGAGGATCGCCACATGGAGACTGTGGTGGATCATGTACTCGCCGCTGACCGTCATGTTGTGGATATGCGCGACCGCCTTGGCGCCGGAACAAAGCGGCAGGATGTTCTGCGCCAGCGCTTCCGCCGAAGCCTTGTCAACGGCGCCGTGCGCCCGCGTCACCTCGAAGAGCGCCTTGAGCTCGATGAAACACTCGCCGTATTCCTTGACATACCCCGCATCGAGAATCGGCTCCTTTATGGGGATGGTGCGGGAGACTGCCCCCTGCGTCGTCTTGGGAACAGGCGCAGCGACTCCCTCATCCGACTCCCTGATCTGCACAAAGGTGATGTTGCGCTCGGACAGGGAGTCGATCATCTGCTGATTCAACACCGTGCCCTCCCCGAGGAGAATGGACATATCTTCCTTATATACTGCCTGCCCGACGATCATGCCCTCTTTGAGTTGATCCACCGCATACTTCTTCAGCATTCATTCTGCACTCCTTCGCCTGAAAATCCTATCCATAAAGAATCCCTAAGGAAACGCTGATAAAATGAAGCCGCCCAGATTTGCGCAGATGCGCTGTATCTATCGAGGAGACAAACCGGAGGCGTAGCGGTGCTACGTCGAGGATTTGTCGACGACGAGAGGACAGCGCAGATGCGTGAAGATGGGTGGCTGAATTTATCAGTGGTTCCCTCAATCTCTAGCCTCATAGTCCCGATTATAGCATATATCTTTTTCTAAGGCTAGAGAAGCGCGAATAATTGGCGCATTTGTCAAAGAGGCTTCTTCCGGCATTTACAGCCATCGGCGCAATCTGCTATGATGGAGGCATAGAAATGAAAGATGATCTCACAGCAAAAGGGGGCAATCGCCATGAAGACGCGGCTGAAAAAAGCATTGCTGCTCCTTCTCGTGCTTCTCGCGGCGGGAAGCAGCGTCTACTTTTACCAATCGCACGAAGCTGCCGTAGAGCAGGCACAGGCGCACCGTCTGAAGCTCTCCGGCAATGTCGACATCCGCGAGGTCACACTCGCCTTCCGTCAGAGCGAGCGCCTCGAGGAGATTCTCGCGGATGAGGGAGATACCGTCACGGAAGGGCAGGTTCTCGCGCGGCTCAATGCGACGGAGCTCACGCTCAGCCTGCAAAAGGCGCACGCACAGGCAGAGGCGCAGGCGGCGGTCTGCGAGAGGCTGAAAAACGGCACGCGAAGCGAAGAGCTGCGCCGGGCGGAGGAAAACGTGCGCGCCGCGCGCGCCGCTTCCGCCAACGCCGCCGGCATCTACGCGCGCATGCAGGAGATCTACGCGGCGAGCGAGGGCGTAAGCGTGCAGGAGCTCGACAACGCCCGCTCGGCTGCCGAAGCCGCAGAAGCCAGGACGGCGGCCGCCGAAGCCGCGCTCGAAGAAGCCACTGCCGGTGCGCGCAGCGAGGACGTCGCGCAGGCGGAGGCTACGCTCGCCGCACTCCGCGCCGAAGAGGAGCGCCTCGCCTATCTGCTCACGCAGTACGAGCTTCGCGCACCGACGGCGGGCGTCATCCGCTCGCGCCTCTTAGAGGTCGGCGACATGGCCTCCCCCGCCGCCCCCGTCTTCAAGCTCTCCCTCGTCGGACGCAAGTGGGTGCGCGTCTATGTGAAGGAAGCCGACCTCGGCCGCATCCGTGAGGGACAGAAGGCGCGCATCACGATGACGAGCGCACCCGACGAGCCGCTTTCCGGCACGGTCGGCTTCATCTCGTCGACGGCGGAGTTCACGCCCAAGACAGTCGAAACTGAGGATCTTCGCACCTCGCTCGTCTACGAGGTGCGCATCTCGGTCGACGACCCCGAAAACCGCCTGCGGCTCGGCATGCCCGTCGATGCGGAGGTCGAGCTATGAAGGCGCCCGTCGTCGAGGCAACGGCACTCGTCAAGACCTTCCACCCGAAGGAAGCGGGCGTCGTCACGGCGCTCGCGGGGCTTGATTTTCGCGCATTTGCAGGCGAGCTCACGGCGCTCATCGGCCCCGACGGCGCGGGCAAGACGACGCTGCTGCGCCTCATCGCGGGACTGCTCGAAAAGACGAGCGGCGAACTCCTCGTCCTCGGCGACGATGTCACAAAGGCGCCGCAAAAGGTGCAGAGCCGCCTGAGCTACATGCCGCAGAAGTTCGGCCTCTACGAAGACTTGACCGTCGCGGAGAACATGCGGCTCTACGCCGACCTGCACGGCGTGGGGCAAAAGGCGCGCGAAGAGCGCTTCGCACGCCTTTTGCACATGACGGGGCTCGCTCCCTTCACCGGGCGGCTTGCGGGCAGGCTCTCGGGCGGCATGAAGCAGAAGCTCGGGCTCCTCTGCGCCCTCGTGCGCTCCCCCGATCTCCTGCTGCTCGACGAGCCGACCGCGGGCGTCGACCCGCTCTCAAGACGCGAGCTGTGGGAAATCCTCAAGGAGCAGGCAAGAGAAACGGGGCTCGCCGTCCTCTGCTGCACCGCCTACATGGATGAGGCAGCTCTTTGCCAGCGGGTCTTCATCATGGAGCACGGATGGCTCATCGCCCGGGGGACGCCCGCCGAGCTCCGCCATGAGATGGCGCGCTACGCCGCCGCGCCGCCCGCGAGCATGGCGGCACACCTGCAGCAAAGGCGCGAAGAGAGCGAAAAACGCGCCGTCATCATCGAGGTGCGCGATCTCGTGAAGAAGTTCGGCGACTTCACGGCGGTCGACGGCGTCTCCTTTCAGGTGCGCGAGGGCGAGATCTTCGGACTCTTAGGACCGAACGGCGCGGGCAAGACGACG
>CAMURM010000215.1 GCA_947097535.1 uncultured Selenomonas sp. | reverse complement strand
GAGATGCTCGGGAGCAATATCTATGTCGTCGCTCCAAACGACCGTGCCGCATTCGGCTTTCGCGCGCAGGAAAAAGGCAGGCTTCCTGAGCGCGGCATAGATTTCCTTATCCAAGAGAGGCCGTGCATCATATATGCGCCGTTCGCCGTTTCGAAACGTCAGGAAAAGTGTATAGTCCTCGCGTGCCGTCACATCTTTGACTGCCCAAACCGGATATTTCACCAACACCGCCTCCTTCAGCGCAACGGTTCGATTTTGTAGAGCGGCTGCTCATTTATGGCAAGTTCCTTTTCGTATATCATCGCTTTTTCCCAGTGTCAATTTACTGCACCGCCTGGTTATGTTTAGAGCCGCCCGCATAAGGAAACACTGCGTCCTGTAAGTGAAACTCAAATGTTTCTCGATCGACAAGACCTACAATTTTATCACTGTCGTATAGTTTCAAGATGAACTTGCTCTCGTGATGGAAAAATAATCGGATAAACGTAGGCGGGCGACACGCAAGTGCCGCCCGCCATCTTATTATTCCGAGCCGTCTACGACTGCATAGAGGTGGTCGGAGAAATTCGGTGACGATTCCCGGCCCGTATGCGGGTCGCGCCATTTTCTGCCGCCGTAGAACTTCATGTGGTAGGCGATGTAGAACGCCATCTCGCCGGCGAAGTGATGGCCTGTCTCTGCCATGGAGCCGACGGGCGGGACGTAGAGCCATGCGGACTGCGCATCCGACCATTTGTACATCTTGCGTTCGTCCCAGTTGTAAATAAACTCTTCCGTCTCCACGCGGCGCGGCGTCGTATTGCCATTATTCGCATTATCAACGACCAACACGTTGACAGCGAGGCGGTAGACGGGCGGGTTATATTGCTGCACTACGAGGGAGCTTTTGTCCACATACCATCCCACATCCATGTGACCACCGCAGAGCAGGAAGTTGCGATCACCATCTAAGTAGTCGGGATAACCGAATGCGGACGCCGTGCCGCAGAGGAATAAACAAACGGCGAAAAGCATCGTGGTCAAAATACGTTTCATGGAAATTTCTCCTTTCAAAATCATCACTCGCCCATCACGCGGCGTGCGATCTCGCGCATCATCTCGATCGTGCGGCCGCGCGTTTCGATGTCGTCTGCCAGGATGACGAGGATGGCGTCGCGGCCATGCGCACCGTAGATGATGCCGCCGTCGCTGTAGAGGTGATCGAGCTCGCCTGTCTTGTGGGCGATGCGCGCCTGGGGCAGGGCGCGCGGCAGGCACTCGCTGTCGGTCTGGGCGAAGAGCATCTCGCGCATCTTGCCGTCGTAAGGCTCGCCCGCACATTCCGAGCGGTAGAGGCGCTGGAAGAAGTCGCCGAGGTCGCGCGCCGAGGTGTAGTTCTCGCGCCCCGCTCGGGCGGCTGCCTCGTCCATCATCTTCCGCTGCAGGCGCGACTTTTCGTAGCCGTGCGCCGCCATATAGCGGTTGATTTCCGCCATGCCGAGCTTATCGATCAGCATGTTCGTCGCCGTGTTGTCGCTCTCTGCGATCATGCGCTGCAGGAGCTCTTCGACGGAGAGCTCCGTGCCCGCGTCGAAGCCTGCGATCACGCCCGCGCCGCCCACCTTGTCGGCGCTTTCGAGCTGCAGCGTTTCAGCGAGCTGCAGCTCGCCCGCCTTGACCTTTTCCATGGCGCACGCGAGGATGAAGACCTTGATCATGCTCGCGGCGCGCATCTCTTCGTTGTCGGCGATGAGGGGCGCTGCCGCGTCTGCAGGATCGGCGAGGTAGACGGCGAATTTCGCCCTGCCGCGCGCGGCGAGGCGCCGCACTTCATCGACGAGCGCCTTCTGCTCCTCCGGCGTGCGCGCGGGCGCTGCGGGCGCGGGCAGGACGCGCTGATCGGCGGGCGGCGGTGCGGGCGGCGACTCCTCGCGATGCTGCAGCAGCACGAGGAGGCCTGCGGCAAGGAGCAGCAGGAAGCAGATGGCGGCGAGCGCCAGGACGAGGAGCGCCATGCCGTCCTTTCGGTTTCTCGCGCTCATTTGTAGAGGCTGTTGAACTGCGCGTTCGCCTCATCGAAGGCGTAGGAAGCGCGCGTGCCGTCGCTGAAGCCGTAGCTGTAGTCGCCGCCGTTCGAGCTGTCGACCATGCCCTTGTAGAGCCCCTGCGCGCGCTGCACCTCGATGCCGAAGAGGGCGGCGAGCGCATTGCGCCGTGCGGGCTCGACGCCTTCGAGCGCCAGCGCGCGCTCCTGCGCCTTGCGCGCGCGATCGAGGGCATACCTCGCGTCGTTCAGCAAGCCGGGCGCATTGCGAAAGTCGGGATAGCGGTTCAGATGCTGATTGGCGCGGCCTGCCACCTCGCCGATGGCGATGTCGATCTCGTCCTTCTCGCGCACGAGATCGTTCCAGGCGGCGCTGTTTTGCACGCTCGGTTTTCCCTGTGCACTCGGCGCGGCGGACTGCGTCTGCTGCGTGGACGGCTTCGCCGCCTCCTCCTCGCTGCTCGACCAAAGAAAGATGCCTATGCCGCCGACGATGAGCACGATGACGGCGAGCACGAGCATGATGCCGCAGCCGATCAAGATGCCGGTCTTCCCCGAGGGGCCGCCGGACGGCGCTTGCGGCGATATCGGCGGCGGCGCCTGCGATCCCTGCCGCCACGCGGGCGCGCCCGCCGCGTTGCCTATTTGACCTCCTGCGGCTGCATTTTCCATCGCGCCGCTCTGCGCCGCCCCCGGCTGCCCGAGCGGCGCGGAGCCTTGCTGCTGCGGCTTTACGAGGCTCACGCCCTGCCCGCAGTTTCGGCAGATGCTCGTCCCCTCGGGCAGCTGCACGCCGCAGTTGCTGCAATATTTCATATCACTTCACATCCCTTTCACATCAAAACAAAGGCACATTTCAAGGAACATTCTCTATTTATTCGTTAATGTGTTAAAATTCTCTATCCCATTGCCATTCTCCTGCAAAGCAGCGCAAACTACACGCACAAACGTCCACTTTTTGGACAAAAGTGCACCGCCCTTACATAAAAAGGCCAATCGCCTGCGCCCTTCGGGCTTGTCTCTTGGATTTTCAGGTAAAATTCCTCATCTCCCGCTGTGCCTAAAGTGCGCTTGAGGTTTAGGAATGACGCGCATTCAGCTTTACAAATCGAGCTGTTTTACGGTATAATCGAAATATAATATTATTTCAGGCAAGCAAAGGAGGTTTTCTGCTGTCATGAAAGACGAAATTTTCGGCGTACTCCAACGCGTCGGCCGCAGTTTCATGCTGCCCGTCGCCATCCTGCCGATCGCCGGCATCCTCTTGGGACTCGGCGCCTCGTTCACGAATCCCACGACCATCGAGACGTACGGGCTTGGCGCCGTGCTCGGCGAGGGTACGGCTCTGCACGCACTCCTCACGATCATGGCGAGCGCGGGCAGCACGATCTTCGGCAATCTGCCGATCATCTTCGCCGTCGGCGTCGCCATCGGCATGGCGAAAGCGGAAAAGGAGGTCGCGGCGCTCTCTGCCATGATCGCCTTCTTCGTCATGCACACGGCGTGCAACGCCATGCTCAAGCTCGGCGGTCAGATCCTCGCGGACGGCTCGATCGCACCCGACGTGCTCGAAGGCACGATCGCCGCGAGCTGCGGCATCCTGTCCTTCCAGATGGGCGTCTTCGGCGGCATCATCGTCGGTCTCGGCGTCGCCTGGCTGCACAACAAGTACCACAAGATCGTGCTGCCGAACGCCTTGTCGTTTTTCGGCGGCTCGCGCTTCGTGCCCATCGTCTCGACCATCGTCTTCCTCTTCGTGGGCATCGCCATGTACTTCGTCTGGCCGCTCGCACAGCAGGGCATCTTCGCGCTCGGCGG
>CAMURM010000214.1 GCA_947097535.1 uncultured Selenomonas sp. | reverse complement strand
AGCGCCGTGTGCCACGGGAAGCCCAGCGGCTTCTTGAAGAGCGCCGTCACGGCGAACCAGTCGGCGATGCCGCCGACGAGCGCCGCATCGGCGCAGGCGAGGAAGCCGCGCGCCAAGAGGCTCTTCGGATAGGAGATGACGAGTGCGAGCGCCAGAAAGAAGATGACGGCCGCCGCGAGCAGCGTCTTATCCGCCTTGTTCCAAGAACGCCAAAACATCAGCCCACCGCCTTTTCGACAAAATACGCGATGAGGAAGAGCGCCATGCCCGCCATCGCTCCAACGACGGAGCCGTTGATGCGGATCATCTGCAGATCGTCATCGACGCGGCTCTCCACGAAGGCGATGAGCTCGTCGTCGGAGAAATCCTCGAGGCGCTCCCTGACCATCTGCGTGATGAAGGCGTGGTGATCCTGCAGCTCGCCTTCGATCAGATCCTTGAACATCGCGTCGGCGCGCCGCTGCAGGCTCTTTCGCTCGATAAACTCGTCAAGCTTGCTGTCCACGAGCAAAAAGAGCGGCTCGCGCCAGAAGGGCGCCTCGCCCTTGACGTTGCGCTCAAGCCACTGGGCAAACTGCGCCGAAAGGTCGAGATGCTCGAAGGAATCTTCCTTCCAGGCGGCGAGCGCCCGCTTCAGAGACTCGTTCTTGCCCAGCGCGTGCAGGAGGGAGCGAAACGCTGCTGCCAGCCGCTCGTACGCCTCCCCCTCGCCCTTGAGCATGGCGGCGAGATAGGCGTCCATGTGGCTCACGGCGATCTCGCGCAGGCGCTCATCCGTTAAGTCCATCGCCTGAATGACCGTCGTCCGAAGTGTCGCCTGCCTCTCATAGCGCTCGCGCAGGTCGCGGATGTTCTCCAAGAGCACCGCCTGCATCTCTTCGTCATGCAGCGTGCGGCGCACGGCGCGAAGCGCCACATGCAGGATGCGCGCGCTATTCTCGTCTTCGGCAAGCATGTCGAAGAAGCGCAGCAGGAACTTCTCCAAGGGGAAGCTCTTGAGGCTCTCGCGGATTGCCGGCCAGACGCGCTCGGCGACGTGCACTGTATCCATCGTCTCCGCCGCGCGCAAAAGCACGGTGAAGACGATGTCCTTGATGCGCGCGCGCCCGCCGCGCTCTTCGAGATAGGCGCGAAACATCTGCGCCATATCGATCTTCCTCGCGACAGCCATGATGTTCGCCGCACTCAAAAGATCGTCAGCGGCGTAGTCGACGAGCGCCTGCATGATGCGCGCGCGGTTGCGGCGCAGGATGTCCGTGCGGTACGATATGCCCAGCGGCTTTCGGAAGATCGCCGTGACGGCGAACCAGTCGGCAAGCCCGCCGACCGTGGACGCGAGAAACGCCGCCTCCAGAAGATCCCAGAAAAATCCTTCGCCGACCAGCGGCAGGACGGCGAGGGTGCCGACGACGCTCACGGAAAGCGCGAGCGTCGCCTTGTACTTTTTTTGCAAGATCATGGTGCTCACCAAGTCTCAGCGCCCGCGCGCGTCGTCCGCCAAATCGGCTCGATGCGGCGCGCGCTCCTTGGCGACAGCCAGCATGAGCTTGATGCGGTTGAGCTGGTTGACCTCCGAAGATCCGGAGTCGCAGTCGATCGCCACGATGTTCGCCCCCTTGTACTCGTTCCGCAGGCTGTGGATGACGCCCTTGCCCGTGATATGGTTCGGCAGGCAGCCGAAGGGCTGCAGGCAGACGACGTTCGGCACGCCCTCGTGGATGAGCTTGACCATCTCGCCCGTGAGGAACCAGCCCTCGCCCGCCATGTTGCCGAGCGACACATGCTTCTTCGCGAGGCGCGCCGTCTCGCCGATCTTGTACGGCGGCTCGAAGCGGCGGCTCTTCTTCAGCGCCTTGCGCATGGGGCGGCGGAAGAACTCGACGAGGTTGATGAACATCTGCGCGAACATCTTGTCCTTGAGCTTGCCTGCGAAGAGCTCGCGCTCGACGATGGCATCGTACGCCATGTAAAGGAAGAAGTCGGCAAAGTCGGGCATGACGACCTCCGCCCCCTCCTCGATCAAGACCTCCTCGATGTGGTTGTTCGCCACGGGATGATACTTGACGAGGATCTCACCGACGATGCCGACCTTCGGCTTCCAAAGCCCCTCGACGAGAGGCAGTGCGTCGAAGTCCTGCACCATGCGCTTGATGTTGTTCGAAAACTTGAAATAGCTGCCGTCCATGAGCTCGGCGATGCACCTTTCGTGCCACGCCGCGTAAAGGCGCTCGACAGCTCCCTTCTCCTTCTCATAGGGCAGCGTGGCGTTTCGCAGCTTCTGCAGAAGATCGCCGTAGACGAACGCCTTGATCGTGTCGATGAAGCTGCCGCGGTCGAGCGAGAAGGCATCCGTCTCAAGGCCCCAGCACGCGAACACGGGCACCTGCTCGTAGCCCGCATACCTCAAAGCCTGGCGCATGAGTGCCATGTAGTTCGTCGCGCGGCACGGCCCGCACGTCTGGAAGAGCAGGATCGACGTGTGGTCGGGATCGTACTCGCCCGATTTCAGCGCGGCGAGCAGCTGGCCGATGACGACGATGGCGGGATAGCACATATCGTTGTTTACATAGCGCAGGCCGAGATCGATCGCCGCCTTGTCGGGCAAGGGCGGCACGACGACCCGGTAGCCGTGCTTTTCGAGCACGGGGCGCACGAGGCTGAAGTGGATGGGCGCGAGCTGCGGCGCGAGGATCGTATGCGTGCGGCGGCACTCCTCCGTGAAGCGCGGGCGCTCCTCTGCCGCCGCCGGCAGAAGCGCAGCCTTCTTGCAGCGCGCGAGAGCCGCGATCAGAGAGCGCAGGCGTATGCGTGCCGCGCCGAGGTTGCTGACCTCGTCGAGCTTGATCATCGTGTAGATATGACCGCTTCTTTCGAGAATCGACTTGACCTGCCCCGTCGTCACGGCGTCGAGGCCGCAGCCGAAGGAACTGAGCTGGATGAGCGTCAGATTCTCGTGCTCGGCGACGAAATGCGCCGCATGGTAGAGGCGCGCATGATAGCTCCACTGGTTGACGATGTTGAGCCCCGCCCCCCGCACGGGCAGATGGTAGACGGCGTCCTCCGACAGGATCGCAAGCCCGTAGGAAGCGATCATGTCGGATATGCCGTGGTGAATCTCGGGATCGATGTGGTACGGCCGCCCGACGAGCATGATCGCGGGCTGCTTCGTGCGCTCGATCTCGCGCAGGATGCCGACGCCGCAGTCGCGCACGTCCTGCTTGTAGTTTTCCAGCTCCGCGTAAGCGGCGAGCGCCGCCTCGCGGATCTCGCCCTTCGACAGACCCTCGCGGGCGCCGAGCTCTTCAAAGAGGCGCTCGACCATGCGCTTCTTGTCGTCGAGCGGCAGGAACGGCTGCAGGAAGTCGATGTTCTTCTCGCGCAGGACGTCCATATTGGCGCGAATATTCTCCGCATACGAAGCGACGACCGGGCAGTTGTAATGGTTGTCGCCCGGATGCTTCTCGTCGATGACGTTGTAGGGTATGCACGGGTAGAAAATCTTCCCGATGCCCTTTTCCACGAGATCCATGATATGCCCGTGCACGAGCTTCGCCGGATAGCAGAGGGAATCCGACGGCACGGTCGCCATGCCCTTGTAGTAGAGCGCTGCCGACGACTTGTCCGACAGCACGACCTCGTAGCCGAGCTGCGTGAAGAAGGTGAACCAGAACGGATAGTCCTCGTACATGTTGAGAGCACGCGGCAGACCGATTTTGCCGCGCGGCGCGGCACTTCCCGTCAGCGGCTCGTAGTAGTCGAAGAGGCGCTTGTACTTGTAGTCGTAGATGTTCGCCGCTTCCCGCTCCTCGCGCTTCGCCTTGCCGATGCCGCGCTCGCAGCGGTTGCCCGTGA
>CAMURM010000213.1 GCA_947097535.1 uncultured Selenomonas sp. | reverse complement strand
ATGCGGCGCGGCAGGATCTTGCCGCGCTCCGTGATGAAACGGCGCAGCTTCGCGACATCCTTATAGTCGATGACATCCACCTTGTCCACGCAGAACGTGCAAACCTTGCGGCGCGAGCGTCTGCCTCTGTCACGTCTGATCAAATCAATTCCCTCCCCTTTTTAGAATGGGATTTCCTCATCGGGTATGGAAGGGCCAAAGGACTCCTGTCCGGCAGGCGGCTGATGGCTCGGCGCACTGCTCTGCATGGCAGTGCCCGGCGCACCGGCGCCCTGCGGACGCGATCCCGCAAACTCGATGTCGTTTGCGACGACCTCCGTCACATAGCGCTTAGAGCCGTCCTGCGCGTCGTAGCTCCTCGCCTGCAGGCGCCCCTCGACGAGGATGCGGCTGCCCTTCGTCAGGTAGTTGCCGCAGAACTCTGCGAGCTTTTCCCACGCGACGATGGAGATGAAGTCCGCCGACGGCTGCTGCCCGTCGTTCGCCCTGCTGAAGCGCCGGTTCACGGCGAGCGAGAACGAAGCGACAGCCTTGCCGCTCTGCGTGTAGCGCACCTCCGGATCACGGGCGAGGTTTCCGGTCAAAAGCACCTTGTTCATGGCATTTCCTCCCTCAGCTTACTCCGCCGCTTCTGCCGCAGGCTCTTCTGCCGCCTTCTCGCCGGCAGCGACGAGCTCTTCCGCGCGCACGATCATGTGCTTCAGAAGATCGTCGGTGATCTTCATCACGCGGTCGCATTCCTTCATGCAGGCAGGCTCAGCCGTGACATTGAGCAAGCAGTAGTAGCCGTCCGTGTAGTCCTTGATCTCATACGCCAGACGCTTCTTGCCCCAACGGTCTTCCTTGTCGATCGTGCCGCCGTTCGTCTGGAGCAGCTTGACGAACTTCTCGATGACAGCGTTCGTCGCTTCCTCCTCCATCGGCTTCACGATAAAGATAACCTCGTATTTTCTCACAAAAACACCTCCTCTATGGTCTGTGGCTCCCCTTCGGGAGCAGGGAGGCTCAAAATGAAGGAAACACGGATAAAATGAAGTCGCCCAAATGGGTGGCTGAATTTATCAGTGATCCTAAGGAAGCACGGATAAAATGAAGTCGCCCAGATTTGCGCAGATGCACTGTATCTATCGAGGAGACAAACCGCAGGCGTAGCGGTGCTACGTCGAGGATTTGTCGACGATGAGAGGACAGTGCAGATGCGTGAAGATGGGTGGCTGAATTTATCCGTGGTTCCTATCCATTCGAACCAACTGTCCTGTGACTAAACGATTATATCACAAGAGAAGCGCTTAAGCAAGGAGACGACTCCAAAATTTTCTCCATGCCGATCACTCTGCGCCTTCTTCCAGTTCCTTAAATACATAGACGGCGCGGATTTCCACGGGGGTTACGCCGAGGTTCTCGATGGCGGTCAGGAGACCGGAGGCGAGGACGGCGCGCTCGGCTTTCTTGTCCTTGCCGACGACGATGTTGAGCGCCGGCGCGTCCTTGGGGTAGAGCGTCACGATGCCGTTGCCGCTCTCCTTGCCGCCATGCGGCGTTTTATAGTATAATAAATATAGGGAGGCGGCGATATGAAAAAAACACGACGCACATATAAAGATTCACTATTTCGGGATATTTTCAATAATAAAGATCGTCTCCCAGAAATCTACGAGGCTCTTTTAGGAGTAACGACTACCCCTGAAGAAATAACGCTCGCCACGATTGATGAAACACTTTTCACGGGAATCAAGAATGATGTCGGCTTCATCGTCAAAAAGCAGCATGTCCTTCTCACTGAGCATCAAAGCACTATTAATGCGAATATGCCTCTGCGGCTCTTCATGTATCTGGCAGAAATCTATCGTCAATATGTGGAAGCTGATTCCGTTTACAAGAAGGAATTGATTCTGCTTCCCGCACCGAAATTCTATGTATTCTACAATGGCGAAACAGAAATGCCGGATGCATGGACAACGCATCTTTCCGATGCCTTCAACGGATACAAAGGTGATTTAGAACTCACGATCCATGTTCTCAACATCAACGACGATCCACATCGTCCGATTTTAGAAAAATGTCATGCACTCAAAAGCTACAGTGTATTTGTCGCACAGGTGCGCGAGCGCGTCAAGAACGGCAGCACACTTGAAGCCGCTGTAGGGGATGCCGTGCGGTACTGTATTGCACATGATTATTTGGGAGATTATTTCCGCAAAAAGCACAAAGAGGAGGTCTTCGATATGCTGAATTTTGCCTGGGATCAGGAGCGCGCCCTGGAGGTTCGCGCTGAGGAAGCGATGGAAAAGGGCTTGGCACAGGGCTTGGCACAGGGTTTGGAAAACGGCTTGACGGCTTCCATCAGCAATGTGATGAAGAATATGGGCGTCTCGATGGAAAAGGCGATGGATGTGCTGCAAATCCCCATGACGGAGCGTGCGAAGTACGCGGCGCTCGTCAAAGGGTGAATCAATCTAATATCTGCCAAAGAAAAAGAGCCCCTGCGCGGGGCTCTTTTTCTTTGGCCTTTCGCTGTTTACTGTGGGTAACGCTTGAAAAGCGCGTTTCATTCTTCGCACAAGGGAAGCAAAAAGAAATCACTGCCGATCGTTTTTCGACAGTGATCCCTCTTTTCATGATAAATCCTCAGAACTCATACGTCAGCCCGAGCCAATAGCTGCGGCGCGACATATAAGAGCCGCCTGCAATACCGTCGGCATCAAGGTCATCGTAATAGGCGCCGTACTTCGTCCCGTCCGCCGCTGCCGTTGTGCGGTCGAAATCGCGGTCCAGCAGGTTGTTCACCGCGAACTGTACGGAAAGTCCGTCGCGTAGCTTGTGCGTCACGCCCATGTTGAGCACGGCGAACGGACGATAGGTCGAGGCGATCCCTGCCGCCTGCTTCGAACGGTACATCCCGCTGCGATACTGTGCGCTGAGCCAGACATCCGTCGCGTCCGTCGGCATCCAGTCGAGCTTGAGATTGATCGCCTGTTTCGGCGTGGAGCGCAGGGGTTGTCCCGCATGTGCGCCGTTCTTGATACGACTCGTCAGGAACGTCCAGTTTAGCCCCGCCTTCACCTTTGGTGCGAGGGCGAACGTCGTCCCGACCTCCACCCCATGAATGCGTGCCTTGCCGACATTCTCATAAGTACGGACATCACCGATGCCCGCGACATTCACCGCATCGCCAAGATCGATCTTATCCTTGAAATCCGTGTGGAAGAACGTCACATGTGCCTCCGTCGCGTGCTCGTTGTGGTAGTAGAAACCGAGCTCCTCGGTCGTCGACCTCTCCGGCTTCAGTCCTGTATTGCCGCGATAGATCTCGCCCGTGATGTTGAGGTGGATATCCACGGGCGCAGACTGGAGCATGGTCGGTGCCTTGTAGCCCGTCGCAACACCGCCCTTCACCGTGAAGTTACGGTTCGGCATATAGATGAGATAGCCGCGCGGGCTGATGTTGTCTTCGTAGTCCTCGGGATGGTCGTAGCGCAAACCGTAGGTAAAGACCAGCTTCTTAGAGATCGCCCACGTATCCTCACCAAAGAGCGCCCATGTCGTACGTGAGAGGCTGCCGTTGTCGTTCGAGCTGCGCCGCCGCATCATGTTGACAAACGGCGGCGGCGCCCAACCTGTCGGTTCGATCGTCCGCTTCAGATGATAATCCACGCTCTCACGCTGCCAGCGTGCCCCTGCCACCAGCATATGATCGTTCCCGAGCGGCGTGACATACTTCGTATCGAACGTCACAAAATCGTTCTTCACATTGTTGCGAATCGACGAGCGGATCGGGATCGTAAGCGGCAAGATGGACGGTTTTGCCGTACCCGTCATATTCGCATCAAGGTGAATCTCATTGTGCAGGAAGGACAGGGTAT
>CAMURM010000212.1 GCA_947097535.1 uncultured Selenomonas sp. | reverse complement strand
CGGTACTCCGTATCGCGCTGCGCGGCTTCTCTGCCCGCGCCTTGAATCAGGCGCACCATCTTCTGAATCGACATCTCGTAGCGCGTGCCCGCCGCCTTGACGACGTTCTCTTCGAGCATGACGCTGCCGAGGTCGTCCGCGCCGAAGCCCAGCGTCAGCTGCCCGATGCGCTCGCCCTGCGTGACCCACGAGCCTTGGATGTGCGCGATGTTGTCGAGGTAGAGGCGCGTCAGAGCCAGCGTCGTCAGATAGTCCCACGAGCTCGTCTTCTCACCGCCGAGCTCCGTGTGGCCGGGCTGGAACGTCCACGTGATGAAGGCGCGGAAGCCGCCCGTCTCGTCCTGCAGGCGGCGGATCTTCTCCATGTGCTCGATGCGGTCCGCCATCGTCTCGCCGAAGCCGATGACCATCGTCGCCGTGCTCTCCATGCCGATCGTGTGCGCCGTCTTCATGATGCGCAGCCAATCGTCGGTCATGATCTTCTTCGGCGCAATCCTCTTGCGGATGCGGTCGACGAGGATCTCCGCGCCGCCGCCCGGCAGGCTGTCGAGTCCCGCCGCCTGCAGCCGTTTCAATGTCTCCTCGACGGAAAGCCCCGCCTTCTCTGCGAAGTAGAGGATCTCCGTCGCCGTGAAAGAGTGGATTGTCAGCATGGGAAACTCGCGCTTCAAGCGGCGCAGCATTTCCTCGTAATAGGCAAGACCCAGCTCCGGATGCAGGCCGCCCTGAATCATCAGCTGCGTGCCGCCCGCCTCGACCGTCTCACGCGCCTTTTCGAGAATTTCCTCGTAGGAGAGCAGGTAGGCGTCCGCCGCGTCCAAGCAGCGGTAGAAGGCGCAGAAGCTGCACTCGTTGCGGCAGATGTTCGTGTAGTTGATGTTGCGGTCGACGATGAACGTCGTGCGGTTGCCGTAGCGCGTGCGCCGCACGGCATCGGCCTCGCGCCCGAGCGCGATCGGATCTTGTGCGAGGAGAAGAGCCTCGCCCTCCTTTTCCGTCAGGCGCATTACGCTTCCTCCTCTCCGCCTGCCAACGCGTGATAAAATGTGTCGCGCTCCACAGGCTCATAGCCCGCCTCGCGGATGATGCGGCAGAGCCTTTCGCGCGTGATGCCCGTGCCCGTCTTGGCGCCCGCCGCGTGGATGATCTTCTCCTCGCCGATCGTGCCGTCGAGGTCGTCCGCGCCGAAGCCCAGAGCGAGCTGCGCCACGGGCATCGTCAGCATGATCCAGAACGCCTTGATGTGGCGGATGTTGTCGAGGATGAGGCGCGAGAGCGCCATCATCTTCATGTCCTCCCACGAGCCGACGCGCTCCAGCGCATAGTCCTTCGCAAGCTGCGTATTCGCCGGATGAAAGGGGAAGGAGACGAACGCCTGGAAGCCGCCCGTCTCGTCCTGTATGTCGCGCAAAGTGACGAGGTGCTGCAGGCGCTCCTCGATCGTCTCCACATGACCGTAGAGCATCGTCGCGTTCGTGCGTATGCCGAGCGAGTGCGCCGCCTTCATCGTCTCGATCCACTGGGCGGCCGTCGCCTTCTTCGGACAGATGATCGCGCGCACGCGATCCGCGAGGATCTCCGCACCGCCGCCGGGCAGCGACGAAAGCCCCGCCTCCTGCAAAGCGGCGAGCACCTCTTTGATGCTCTTTCCCGTCATTTCGGCAAAATGCACGATCTCGACGGGCGTGAACGCCTTGATGTCAGCATCGGGCAGAGCCGCCTTGACCTGGCGCACAACGCCGAGATAGTAGTCGAACGGCTTCGCCGGATGAAGCGCCGAGACGATATGGATCTCGCCGAGCCGCTCGACCTTCTGCGCCTCTTCGAGCACGCGCGCGACGTCCGCCTCCTCCATCACATAGCCGTGGCTCTCGCCGTCCGCCACCTGAAAGGCGCACAAGGGGCAGCCCGACGTGCAGACATTCGTCAAATTGATATGACGGTTTACATTAAAAAAAACGCTCCTGTCGCTCGCGCGTTCCTTCGCGCGCCGCGCCGCATCCGCGAGAAACAGAAGATCGTTATCTTCATAAAGTGCCAGGGCATCAGCAAGGCTGAGCCTCTGCCCCTGCTCCGCCTTGCGGCGGGCAGACTCCAATATCGTCATCGTATCCTAGCTCTCCTCAAATCATATAGCCATGCGGTGCGCCGATCTCGCGCACACGTTCTGCCGACAGCTTCGTCACGCGCATGATGAAAGATTGCACATTTCTGCCACTCCTTTCTCGATGTTCGCCCCTTTCTGCTTCATTTTCTCCCCATTATACCACATTTGCCGAAACAGCAGGAACGCAAAAACACCGCCTGCGCTTCTCAGTCGTCGCGGCGCAGCATCAGTTTGCCGTCGAGGAAGATGTAGTCGCTGTCGTCGCCCATAATGCGCCAATCGAGCTGCATCATGCGCTCGCCTGCCTCTTCGAGGAGCCAAAAGACCGTCGTTCCCATGGTCTGGCGGTCGACGAGGTCTTCGTACTTCGTGATCTCACAGCCGTTGATCTTCTGCCCCTGAATCTCCAATATAAGGGTGCCCTTGGGACTGAGCCAGTCGCCTTCGAGGAGCTTCAAGCGCGCCGCCATGGCACTCGCGGGCGGCGCTTCTGCGGGCGCTGCGGGCGCTGCCGGCGTCGCCGGTGCCGCCGCTGCGACGGTCGCAAGAAGCAGTAACGAGGCGATGAACAGGATGATTTTCCGCATGATTCTTCCCTCCTAACACGTTGTTTTCTACTGTCACACGTTGTTTTCTACCGTCTGATTTCTCTAAAAATTCGTTTTTCCCTGCCTCAAAAATAATATTCTTCCCGAAAAAGCGTATTCCCAAAGCGGCATTTTTACAGTATACTGAGAAGCATAGGTATATTTGCTTCGCGGAAGGGATGGGATGTTATGCGCCTGCGTCGTTTGCGCAAGGTCTTTCTTGCTTTCGGACTTGCCGTCTTTCTGACGGCGGGGACGGCTGCTGCCGCGCCGATCCTCTCGGAAAACTCGCACGGTCACGATGTGATCAAGTTGCAAAAGGAGCTCAAGCGCGCGGGCTATCTCGCCGATGAGCCGGACGGCATCTTCGGTAGCCGCACGAAGAGCGCCGTGCTCGCCTTCCAGCGCGCCGAGAGCCTCGCCGAAACGGGCGTCGTCGACCGCGAGACGTGGAGCCGCCTGCAAAAGCAACCCGCGCCCGATCAGAAGGCAGAACCGAAGGAGGCAGTCGCCACGCCCGTTTCTGCAGCAGCGCCCGTCGCTCGCCCCGAAGCTGCGCCCGCCGCGCTGCCCTCGCAAAGCGACAAGGTCGCCTTTCCGGGCGTGAAACCTGCGGACAATACGACGGCAGACGCGCCGGGCAAGGAGAAGAGCCCCACCCTGGAGCCGCGCGCGCAGAAGGCGCCGGAGAGCGCCCCGTTCCTCGGGCGCGATAAGGTGGCGAGCGTCATAGCGACGGCGAAGAAGTACATCGGCACGCCGTACAAGTTCGGCGGCACGACGCCGAAGGCGTTTGACTGCTCGGGCTATCTGCAGTACGTTTTCAAGGAGCACGGCATGGCCGTGCCGCGCACGGCAGACGAGCAGTTCAAGCTCGGCAAGAGTGCACGCACATCGGAGCTTGAGGCGGGCGACCTCGTGTTCTTCGAGACGTACGAGGCGGGCGCTTCGCACTGCGGCATCTACCTCGGCGACGGCAAGTTCATCCACGCATCGACGAGCAAGGGCGTGCGCATCGACGAGCTTGCGGCGGACTATTGGAAGACGCATTTCTACGGTGCCAAGCATATCGTAAGATAGGAAGCACTGATAAAATGAAGTCGCCCAGATTTACACAGATGCGCTGTATCTATAGCGGTCAACGTCAGCCAATCATGCGACGCGCTTCGC
>CAMURM010000211.1 GCA_947097535.1 uncultured Selenomonas sp. | reverse complement strand
CCGCAGGCAGATGATGCGAGCGCAGACGCCGATACTTCGCCCGCCGACGTTGCGGACGCCGCGCGCGCCGAGCTTGCGGCATGGGTACCGCGCCTTCGCCGCGCGAGCGAGCTCATCGCAGGCGTGCCGGGGCTCTCGCGCCTCGCCGAGGAGCTCTCTTCGCGCGCCGAACGGCTTGCGGGGCAGGGCTACCTCGTGACGCTCTTCGGCGCCTTCAGCGCGGGCAAGTCGTCCTTTGCCAACGCGCTCTTGGGCGAGAGCCTCCTGCCCGTCTCGCCGAACCCGACGACCGCCGTCATCCAGAAGATCCTGCCCGTGACGCGCACGATGCCGCACGGCACCGTGCGCGTCCACCTCAAGGACGAGGCGATGCTGCTCGCCGACCTGAACCGCGCCTTGCAGCCCTTTGAAAAGGAAGCGCAGAGCCTAGAGGAGGCGCCCGCGCTCGTCGAGGCGGTGCTCGCACGCGCGAGCGATCTGCGCCAGCAGCAGGCATTCCTGCGCGCCTATGAGAAGGGGCGCGAGGCGTTTTCGGGCAAGGCGGGCGCGACGATCGAATGCACGCTCGCGGACTTCGCCGCCTACGCCGTCGACGAGGACAAGGCGTGCTTCGTCGAGGAGATCGAGATCTACTCCGACTGCGAGCTGACGCGCAAGGGCATCACGCTCGTCGACACGCCGGGCGCCGACTCGATCAACGCGCGCCACACCGACCTCTCCTTCCGCTTCATCCGCCAGTCGGACGCCATTCTCTTCGTCACCTACTACAACCACGCCTTCTCCCATGCCGACAGCGAATTTCTCGTGCAGCTCGGGCGCGTCAAGGACGCCTTCGAGATGGACAAGATGTTCTTCATCGTCAACGCCATCGACCTCGCCGAGAGCGAGGAGGACGCGAGCGACGTGCTCGCCTATGTGCGCGAGAACCTCCTGCACTTCGGCATCTCGAAGCCGCGCCTGCATGCCGTATCGAGCCTCGCGATCCTCAAGGAAAAGCTCGCGGGCACATATCGCGGCACAGCGTTCGAGAGCGCCTTCCACCACTTCGTCTTCCACGACCTCGCAGGGCTCGCCCTGCGCGCGGCGGCAGGCGACTACGAGCGCACGCAGGCGCGGCTCGACCGCCTCATTGAAGAGAGCGAAGAGAGTGCGGAAAAGAAGGCGGAGCGCCGCGCCGCCCTCGAAAAGAGCGCCGAGCGCGCGCGCGCCATCCTCGCGCACGAGAGCAGCGAGGCGATTGAAAAGAGCGCCGAGCAGGAGCAGGCGGAGCTTCTCTACTACGTCGCGGAGCGCGTCTTCCTGCGCTACGAGGACATGTTCCGCCTGAGCTTCAACGCGGCGACCATCGGCAGGGAGCACGGCAAGGCGAGCCTTCAAAAAGCGATGGCGGAGCTCCTCGCCGCCCTCGGCTTCGACCTCGCACAGGAGATGCGCGCGACCGCCGTGCGCCTTGAGCGCTTCCTCGCCAGGCGCGGCAGGGAGCTGCAGGAGACGCTTGCAAAGAGCCTCGCCGAAGGCGAGCGCGACTTTTCCTTCGGCACGGAGGCGACGGATTTCGAGATCGGGCTTTCCTTTGCGGCGGCATTTGCAGGCGTCGAGCCGCGAGATTTTTCGAAGGAGCTCGCACTCTTCAAGAGCCCCGCGCAGTTCTTTGAAAAGGGCGGCAGCCGCATCATGGCGGAGGCGCTCAAGGAAAAGTTGCGCCCCCTGGCGCAGGCGTACCTCGACGAAGAAGGCGCGCGCCTGGCTGAGCGCGTGCTCGCAGGCAGCCGCGCCGTCTTCGCTGCCGCGCTCGCCCATGTGAAGAAGGAGGCCGAGGGCTACTACGAGGGGCACCGCGCGGCTCTGGCGGGCGGCCTTTCGGCGGCGAAGCTGCGCGAGGTGCGCGCGGGGCTTTGAAAGGGGGCAGATCGTGATGGAAAATAAAAAAGAGCCGCTTCGCATCCTGCTCGCCGACGACCACCGTGTGCTGCGCAAAGGGCTGTCGCTCCTCCTCTCATCGGAGGAGGACTTCCTCGTCGTCGCCGAAGCCTCCGACGGCGAGGAGGCGCTCGAGAAGGCGGCGACAACCACCGTCGACATCGCACTCCTCGATCTTTCCATGCCGCGCCTGGGAGGGCTTGAGTGCCTGCGCCGCCTGAAGGCAATGCAGCCCGCCGTGCGCGTCCTCATCCTGACGATGCACAGCGAGCGCCAGTACGTCTGCGAGTGCCTGCGCGCGGGTGCGAACGGCTACCTGTGCAAGGACACGCTCGACGCCGAGCTCTTTCGCGCCCTGCGCACGGTCGCCGCAGGCGCCCGCTATCTCGGCGAGCGAGAGGCGGATTTGCTGATCGACGGCGCCCTCGAAGGTCCCGCCGAGCCGATCGCGCTCTCCGCCAGGGAGCGCGAGGTCCTGGAGCACATCGTGCACGGCTACTCGCTTTCGACCATCGCCGACAAACTCTACCTCTCGATCAAGACCGTCTCCACCTACAAGACGCGCCTCCTGCAGAAGCTCGGCTGCACGCAGAACTCGGAGCTCGTCGACTACGCGCTGCAACACAATATCCTGGGCAAGCGCTGAATTTATCCGCATTTCCGCAAGAAAGGAAGCAGCGCCGCTTCCTCTTGCAGCAGCCATCCATCTCAAGATACAAGAAGCTCCATCCCGTCATAGATGCAGACTATGACAGGATGGAGCTTCCATGCTTATGAGATATATTTGTTTGACTCGCTTGCTGCGTCTCCTGTTTGGCGCCGCACCGCGTCAGTCGTGGTCGACTTCCTTCTTGAGGATGACGCCGTCGGCGGCGCGCAGCTTGTATTCGTACTCAGCCGTGCCGCGCTTGAGCTCGATCGAGTAGACGAGCTCGCTGTTCTTCGTGTGGAGCTCAAGCTCGTAGCGGTCGAGCTCATCCAGAGAGAGGCCGGCGTCGCGGAGCGCCGCTGCCATCGCCTGGCTGTCCGAGATGACGCTGTAGTCGCTGATGACGAGCTTCGTGCGCGTGTGCATCCACGACTTTTCCCGCACGTCGATGATCTCGCCCGTCTTGGCGTCGAAGTCGATGTCCACGCCGCCCGCGTTCGTCTCAAGCTCCACGCGGTAGGTCGGCATGTAGCCGCGGCCGTCGAACTTGATCTCGTAGTTCGTGAGCTCATTTTCACGGATGCCCGACTCTGCGATCGCCTTCGCCCGGATCTCGTCGTAGCTGACGAAGTCACCCGTTGCCGCTTCGGCGACGGACATCGCGGGCAGCCTGCTCTCGACAGCGGCGAGCGGTGCCAAAAGCGGCGAGGCGGAGTCCGTCACCGGCGTGCCGACGGCGAAAGCGCCGAGCGCACCAAACGTCAATACCCCTGCCACGGGAGCTGCAATCCACCATTTTTTCATTTTCATCTTCTCCTCTCATCGTATCCAAGACTTATTGCTTGCTTCAGGATGGTTTCATTATAGCGTGCTCGGTTAAAAGCACAATAACGGAGAGTTAAACAAAGGATAAACTTTGGAAAGCGCCGCTCAATGGTTCGCCGCTGCGTAGATCTTCAAGGCGAGCGCACGGTCGACGGGGCGGAAGGTGCCGACGCTCTTCGTGCCGTCCGCTGTCACATTGTCGGCGAGGGCTTCGATGGCGCCGTTATCGAGGATCCCCGAGGGAAGCTCGCCGAGCGAAGTCGGCAGCTTCAGCGAGCGGAAGAACTCCTCCGTCTTGCGGATGCCCGCACGCGCCCGCTCTTCGGGCGATCCCGCATCGACGCCCCAAACCTTCTCGGCAAGGCGTGCGAAGCGCTCGGGGCAATCTTCGTAGACGGCACGCGCCCACGCGCCCCAGAGCGCTGTCAGAGACTCGCCGTGGTTCGTGTCGTAGCGTGCCGACAGCGCATGACCGAGCTTGTGCA
>CAMURM010000210.1 GCA_947097535.1 uncultured Selenomonas sp. | reverse complement strand
TCGTTTCGTGCGACGGCACGCGTGCGATCTTCCAGGCGATGATCGACGGCAAGAGCAACTGCACGGTCGAAGGTAATCCGCTGCAGGGTCCGCTCCTCATGGAGATGGCGAAGAAAGTCTTAGCCGGCGAGAAGGTCGAGCGCACCGTCTACGTCAAGGACAGCGTCTATCCGGCAGAAATCGCCCCGATAGCGATACAGGAAAGAAAATATTGATGGGAGGGGGCGCAAAAGCCCCCTTTTTATATCTGGGTATTGTAGTGTACGATGCTTGATACTATAATAGGAGTGAGATGACTTTGATGGAGTTTCCTGCTGAAGAAGGCTGCATAAAGGAACGGTTGCTGCAGACGATTCGACAGCGCTGTGCGGGACGAAAAATGCAGTGGACGAACCACATGATGCTTAGGATCATGCAGCGGGGAATTTCGCTGGCGGATGTTTCTCATGTGCTGCAAACGGGGGAAATCATTGAGATGTATCCGACCGATTACCCTTATCCCAGCTGTCTTGTTTCGGGGTATGTGGAGAATCATGCGTGCATCCATGTTGTTTGTGGAGTCGGCCCATGCGACCTCCACCTTATTACAGCATATCGTCCCGATCCTGAGCGATGGGATGATGATGGAAAAATCAGAAAGGAGATATCGTCATGAATTGCTTCGTCTGCAGAGGATGGATGAAAGAGGAGAAGACTGCTTTCATGGTTGAGATTGACAAGCAGATCATCATTGTCAAGAATGTTCCTTCAAGACGCTGCACGCAGTGTGGGGAAACGACGTATGCTGACGATGTCGCTCACGAATTGGAACGAATCGTCAACGAGTTGCGCAAATCTCCTGTGGAGGTTTCCATCGTCGACTATGAAGCAAAACCGGCGGCATGATGACAGGCAAGGCGCGGCGTCTGATGGCCGCGCCTTTTTCTTGACTTCTCGGGCTTTCATGATAGAATAGTATAATAAGGAGGGGAGCAGAGACTCTCTGATCTGGAGGAGGTTCACTTTTGCTTACGTTACTGATGGTGCTTGACGCGCTTGTCGCCATCCTGCTGATCATCGCCGTGCTCGGGCAGGAGCCTAAGTCTGCGGGCATGGGCGGCTTCGACGGGGGCGGCGGCGATACGGTGTTCAGCGCGAAGGCGCGCGGCATGGATGCGCTTTTGGCGCGTGTGACCGTCGTCTTGGCGGTGCTTTTCGGTGTGATCACGCTCGTGATCGCCAAGATGACGATGTAGGGCAGTCGGTTGGCGCAGGCTTTCACCTGTGCTTTTTCGGCGGCTGTTTGCGGCAGACGCTCGGCGGGGAAGCCGAGCGTTTCTTTCTATATGCGGGAAGGTGCGCGAGCCTTGGCGCATCGCCCGACGCGCGAAAGGGGTGCGGCTATGATCATCGAGGGGGCGGAGCCCTTCCTGTTGCCGGGCGGCTCGCACGGCGTGCTGCTCCTGCACGGCTTCACGGGCATGCCGCCCGAGCTCAGGCTCCTGGCGGAGGCGCTGCAGCGCGCAGGGTATACGGTCTTGTGCCCGCGCCTTGCCGGACACGGCACGAGTCCTGAGGATATGGCGCATACGGACGCCGAGGACTGGTACGACTCGGCGGCGGACGGCTACGCGATCCTTGCGGGGATCACGCAGCGCATCTCCGTCGTCGGTCATTCGATGGGGGCGCTGCTCGCGCTTCGTCTCGCGGCAGAAAAGCGCGTCGAGAGCGTCGTGACGCTCGCCGCGCCGATCTTCATCGACGAGGGGCGCGGCATGAAGTACCTGCCGCCGCGCTCCGCGTGCATCGACCGATTCCATCCGAAGATGCGCAGTCATCTGCGCGATGTGCCGGAGTTCTGCAATCTGACGTACGATAAAATGCCGCTCGTCGCCATCCACGAGCTCGTCGGCTTCATCGAGCGCGTCAAGGCGCTCCTGCCGTGCGTCTTTGTGCCGCTCCTGCTCGTCCACTCGCTGCACGACCACACGGCGCATCGAAGGAGCCTGCGCTACATCTACGATCACGTGGGCACGGCACACAAGGAAGTCCTGTGGCTCGTGCGCTCGGGGCATCTCGTGATGCTCGACGCCGAGCGCGGCACAGTCTGTCGGCGCGTATGCAGGTTTTTGGCAGGGAAATAGGGAAGGAAACAATTTATGCAACACGAGAAAAGCGACGCGGGCGAGGACTACTGCTTCGCCTGCGGTCCGAAGAACCCCATCGGGCTTCATCTGGATTTTCAGCTCAGCGGCGAGCGGTTTACGGCGCGCAAAAAGATCGCGCCCGAGTACCAGGGCTACAGCGGCATCGTGCACGGCGGCATCGTCACGACGCTGCTCGATGAGGCGATGGGCGGCTACCTCTACAACGGCCTCGGCGAGCGCGCGGTGACGGCGCGCCTCGCCGTGCGCTATCGGAATCCCGCACCCGTGGGCGAGGAGCTCTTGATTGAGGGCTGGGAAGAGAGCCGCCGCAAGGGGTTCGTGAACATGCGCGCGCAGCTTTCGCTCGCCGATGGCACTCTGCTTGCCGAGGCGACGGCGAAGATGGCGCTTGTAGGAGAAAGAAATGGAACGGAATGAATTGCAGGAGCGCATCGTAAACTACATGCGCACGGCGGCGTACAAGCCGCTGGCGGCGGAAGAACTCGCCGCCGCTATGAACCTCACGCAAGAGGAGCTCGCGCTCTTCTGGGAGGCGCTCGAAGAGCTGGAAAAGACGGCGGCCGTCATCAAGACGCGCCACGACCGCTTCGGCGTGCCCGAGCGCATGAACCTCGTCGTCGGCAGGCTCTCTATGTCGGCGAAGGGCTTCGGCTTCATCATCCCCGAGCTGCGCGAGAAGGAGACGGACAGCGACATCTTCGTGCCGGGCGTGAGCCTCGGCGGTGCGATGAACGGCGATCGTGTCGTCGCGCGCCTCTCGCCGTCGGAGATCGCCGGACGCTCGCGCGAGGGCGAGATCATCCGCATCGTCGAGCGCGCCAACGAGTTCATCGTCGGCACCTTCGAGGAGAGCCGCCACTTCGGCTTCGTGACGCCCGACGACAAGAAGATCGGGCAGGACATCTTCATTCCCAAGGGCGCTGTGCATGGTGCAAAGGCGGGCATGAAGGTCGTCGTGCACATTACGAAATGGCCGGCGGCGAGGCGAAACGCCGAGGGCGAGGTGGAAGAAATCCTCGGGCGCGCGGGCGATCCCGGCGTCGATGTGCTCTCTGTCATGAGCCAGTACGGGCTTTCGGAGGACTTTCCCGCCGACGTCGCCGAAGAGGCAGCGGCGATCGAGGACGCCGTCGCGCCCGAAGAGTTCAGCGGCAGGCGCGATCGCCGCGGTTTTCGCATCGTAACGATCGACGGCGAGGACGCGAAGGACTTGGACGACGGCGTCTACGCGGAAAAGCGCGCGGACGGCAGCTTCTTCCTCGGGGTCTACATCGCCGACGTCAGCTGGTACGTGCGCGAAAATTCACCGCTCGACCGCGAGGCGCGCGCGCGCGGCACGAGCGTCTACCTCGTCGACCGCGTGATCCCCATGCTGCCGAAGAAACTCTCGAACGGTATATGCAGCCTGAACGCGGGCGAAGATCGCCTGGCGATGGCGTGTGAGATGGAAATCGGCGCGGACGGCCTCGTCAAGAGCTACGAGATCGTGCCCGCCGTCATCCACGTCTATCGGCGCCTGACCTATACGCTCGTCAACGAGATTTTGACGGGCGAGGCGGACGCGGTGCGCGCCGAGAACGCCGACCTCCTGCCGCTCATAGAGCCGCTGCGCGAGGTGCACGACGCGATGGAAAAGGCGCGCCATGAGCGCGGTTCCATCGGCTTCGACGTGCCCGAGATCAAGGTGAAGCTCGACGAGAGCGGCAAGCCCGTCGCGCTCATCAAGCGCACGG
>CAMURM010000209.1 GCA_947097535.1 uncultured Selenomonas sp. | reverse complement strand
CGCATGAAGGGCGCCGTCTATGATGTACGTCGCCGCGAGGCGAAGGACGGCGAGAGCGGGAACAAGAAGGAAAACTTCAAGCGCATGCTCGAGTCGGCGATGGAGAAGAATAAGAAGAATCGTGAGGAAAGGGAGCAGGCTGCTGTGCAGGACGCCTACCATCTCGATGTGCACCGCGCTACGCAGTCGCTTTTCTATCGGAACCGGCAGGCGCTCGACCTGCGCGGGCTTGCGAGCCGAATCCATGCTGGATGACGTCGCTTTTATGAAGGAGGCGCTCAAGGAGGCGCAGGCGGCGTTCGAGGCGAGTGAGGTGCCGATCGGCGCCGTGCTCGTCGACTCTGCCGGTGCGATCGTCGCGCGCGCGCACAACATGCGCGAGACATGGCACGACGGCACGGCGCATGCCGAGATCATCGCACTGCAGCAGGCGGCGAAGACGCTCGGCCGCTGGCGCCTGGCAGGGCTCACGCTCTACGTCACGATCGAGCCGTGTCCGATGTGCGCCGGCGCCCTCGTCATGAGCCGCGTCGACCGCGTCGTCTACGGCGCGCCAGACGCGAAGGCGGGCGCCTGCGAGTCGCTTTTCAATATCGTCAGCCACCCTGCGCTCAACCATCAGCTGGAGATGCGCGCGGGCGTCATGGAGGACGAGTGTCGGGCGCTCATGAAGCGCTTCTTCCGGGAGCGACGCAGGAAGCGCGAGTCCGCAGTTGACTGGCAGAAACAGAGCTGAGGAAAGCGCGATTTTAGATGTCCCAGGCAGAAAGCTCGGGGCGCGGCGTCGCGCGATCGATTTCGTTCAATATCCAGGAGGCGTTCTCATGCGTGGCGGAGAACGCCTTTTCCAGTGCTTCCTCATATTCTGCGGGAATCTCCATCTCGTGCAGCGCCATGTGCATGTAGTCCTTCGCGACGAGGACGACATCGCGCTCTGCTGCGAGCTGCGCCTTGAAGCGGTAGCCGTAGTAGAGATAGCTGTTGTGCTTGAGGGGGATGTCCTCGTAGGCGGCGATGCGCTCGTCGCATTCCGCCTCGGCGTCGGCAGAGCGCCCCATCGCGTGCAGGATGTTCCAACGCGCCGCCCAAAGCTCGCCGCGCAGGATGAATTTGTAGAGATAGTCCGTGTTCTCGGCAAGCTCGATCGCGAGATTGATATGCTCAAGTGCCGCTTCGTTTTCTTTCGCCGCGTGCTCGATCTCGCTCAAGCGCTGCAGGGCGAAGATCTTTTCCTCGACGTCCTCGCGGTTTTCCTCGTCGACTTCTTCATCGAGAACGGAGTGAAAAAGCTCGCGTGCTTCCTCATTCCGGCCGATCTCCTGCATGGCAAGGAAATGGCCGAGGCGCGCGCGTGCATGCCAGTCGTCGAAGCCGCCGGCGAAAAGCGCCTCGGGCGGTCTTCTCTTGCTCGCAAGCACAAGTTCGACGAGCGCATCAAAATCGTCATGTGTCACGGATGATTCCTCCCTTGGACTGCATATATCTTTACTATTCGACTTTTACTGGCGATTCCCTGCCGTTTGCCAGACATCTTCTTTTTGGAGTATAATAGAAAATAAATTTGTCATGCGTGAAACGGATGTGAGAACTTGAAGAGGATTATCGTCAATGCCGATGATTTCGGACGCCATGCGCGCATCAATGAGGCGGTGGAGCGCGGCGTCACGGAGGGTATCCTTCGCTCGGCGACGCTGATGGCGGGGGGCAGGGCTTTTGCCGATGCGGCGGACAGGGTGCGCCGCCTGCCGGAGCTCGGGCTCGGCATTCACTTCACTCTGGTCGATGGCTTCCCCATATTGCCACCCGAGGAGATTCCGTCGCTCGTCGATGAAAACGGTGTATTCCTGCCGAATTACGGCGCTTTTTCCAAACATTATGCGAAGGGCGGCGTGCGCCTTGCCGAGGTGCGTGCAGAGCTCGCGGCGCAGCTCGCAAAGTTCGAGGTGGCGGGGCTGCGCGTCGATCATGCCGACAGCCACCAGCACATGCACGTCCTGCCGGGCATCGTGGAAGTCGTCATCGGCCTCTGCCGCGAGGCGAAGATCCCAGCGCTGCGCGCGCCGTTTGCGCCGCTCTTTGCCGGTGAGTTCGGCGGCGTCGGGCAGTTCGTCGGCCGCGTCGGACTCGCGCTCCTCGCGAAGAACGCCGCGAGTCTCGCGCGCCGCGCAGGGCTCTTCGTGCCCGAGCATTTCACCGGCATCGTCGCGGGAGAAGCCGTCGACGAGGCGGAGCTTCTCGCTGCCATCAAGAGCCTGCGCGAGGGGACGACCGAGGTCATGATGCACCCGGGCACGGCGAACGAAGAGCTCGTGCGCGACTGCGGCTGGCAGCATGACTTCGAGGCGGAGCTCGCCGCGATTCTTTCCCCAAGAGCGGCGAAGCTGCTGGAAGAAGAGGGAATTGAAACCGTGAATTTTCAAGCGCTGGGAGGAAGCAGCTCGTGACAAAAGGAAAGATCTTGCAGACGGTACTCGCGGCAGCGGGCATCTTCCTGCTGATGTATGCGCTGAATTATCTTATGCCGCTGCATCGCGACGATTATGATTACTCGATGATTTGGCTGACGGGGCAGCACATCGCTTCCCTCGCCGATGTCATGGAATCCTTGTGGCGCCATTATCTGCTGCACGGCGGGCGCATGGTGGCATTCTTCTTCCTTGACGTCTTCCTGCTCGTGGGCAAAGGCATCTTCGATGTCGCCAACGCGCTGATGTTCCTTGCGCTCGTCGTGCTGCTGACGATGCATGCGCGTCGCGACGGAAGGTTCTGGCAGGAGCCTAAGCTCTTTGCCGTCATGGGTGTTTTTGCGTGGCTATCGTTTCCGCATTTCGGCGAAGTGGCTGTCTGGAAATGCGGTGCGGCCGTCTACTTGTGGACGGGCGTGATCGTCGCGCTGTTTCTCCTGCCGTACAATCTTCACTTCAGGGCGATGACACAGGGAGTGCCGCCCGCTCGCCGCTGGCTGGCGCTGCCTATGCTCGTGCTCGGCATACTCGCGGGCTGGTCGGTGGAGAACCTCGCCGTGACGGTATTCGTACTTGCGGCAGGGCTTTCGTGGCGAGCCAGACGCAAGGGGGCGATGCCTGTTTGGATGCCGGCGGGGGCTTCCGGCGCCTTCCTCGGACTCGTTCTGCTCGTGGCGGCGCCGGGCAATTTCGTGCGTTACGAGGATCAAGGCAGCGGCAAGGGAATCCTCATACATATCGGCAACCAGTTTGCCGGCAACGGCGAGATGGTGCTCTATCTCCTGCCCGTCATACTGCTCCTTCTCACCGCAGGGCGCATTTATCGCCTGCACCTTGCGGAGCGGGCGGGGGCTTCGGTGCCGGAGCATGAGGAGCTGAAGAGCGCCTTTGGCTGGGGCAGAGGGCTGTTTTTGGCTTTTATCGTATTGCTCGTCGTTTCGTATTTCAACGGCAGCTTCTTCGCCCATGCGCTGCGCGATTTCCTCGTCGCGCATGCGCTCGTACCTCTGGGGATAGACAAACCGCGAACGATCGAGCACTTTGCCAACGTCATGGCAGGTTTTGAGGAAATGGCGATCTATTGGCTCACGATATTTTTCTTCTACAGCCTTTTGAAGCGCTCCTTCGGCTTTTCCCGCGAAAGGCTCGCGGCGCTTCGGGCGGCGCCGTGGCGCGATGTCGTGCAGGCTTTTCCTGCCGCGCGTTATGCAGCTTTCCTGCTCCTGCTGGCGTTTTTCAACAACTTCGTCATGATCGCCGCGCCGACTTTTCCGGCGCGTGCGACCTTCAGCTCCGTCGCCATGATCCTCATCGCCGCCGGCGCCGTGCTGCGCGACCCCGTTGTCGCCGATTTCCTGCAGCGCAGGGCGCAGAAAACGCTCCTCGTGGCTGCCGCCGTAATTTGCGCCTTTACGATGAGTGCTGCCATCTTCATCACGGCAGCCATGCGGGAGGAGAACGCCGCACGCCTCGCCATCGTGCAGCAGGCGGCAGCGGACGGCGAGG
>CAMURM010000208.1 GCA_947097535.1 uncultured Selenomonas sp. | reverse complement strand
ATCGCAGGCAAGAAGAAGGACAAATAAAAGGGAGGGTCATTGAGTGGCAGTAAAGAAAACGACGCGGACGAAGAAAAGAGACCGCAAGAACATTGAATACGGCGTTGCACATATCAGCTCCACCTTCAACAACACGATCGTCACGCTGACGGACAAGAGCGGCAATGCCCTCTCGTGGGCGAGTGCGGGCGGCCTCGGCTTCCGCGGCTCGCGTAAGAGCACGCCGTTTGCGGCGCAGATGGCGGCGGAAGTCGCAGCGAAGGCGGCGATGGAGCACGGCTTGAAGCAGGTCGAGGTCTACGTCAAGGGCCCCGGCGCCGGCCGTGAAGCCGCGATCCGCTCTTTGCAGGCGACGGGTCTTGAGGTCAATATGATCAAGGACGTCACCCCGATTCCGCACAACGGCTGCCGTCCGCCGAAGCGCAGAAGAGTTTAATGGAGGTGCAGAAGAAATATGGCTATTGATAGAGTCGCATCCCTCAAGAGGTGCCGTGCGCTCGGCATCGAGCCGGGCATGGTCGGCATCAGCCGCCAGTCGAAGCGTCAGCCGCGCCGCCAGGCCCGCAAGGTCAGCGAGTACGGCATGCAGCTCAAGGAAAAGCAGAAGGCGAAGTTCATCTACGGCGTCCTTGAAAAGCAGTTCCGCAAGTATTATGAGAAGGCGAAGACAATGCCGGGCGTCACGGGTGAGAATCTCCTCGGCCTTTTGGAGCGCCGCATCGACAACGTCGTCTTCCGCCTCGGCCTCGCGCAGACGCGCAAGCAGGCGCGCCAGCTCGTCACGCACGGTCACATCCTCGTCAACGGCAAGCGCCTCGACATCCCGTCCGCGCTCGTCCGCGCCGAAGATGAGATCACGATCGACGAGAAGAGCCGCTCCAACGCTTTCTTCAAGGCGCTCGCCGAGAACTACAAGCCGCTGAATCTGCCCGCATGGCTCACCGCCGACGGCGCAAAGCTCAGCGGTACGGTCACGCGCTATCCGAGCCGCGATGAGATCGACGTTCCCGTCAACGAGCAGGCGATCGTCGAGCTGTACTCCAGGTAATCTCTTGCCGGTATTTACCGATATGATCGACTGCATGAGAACAATGGAGGAGGGTTATCCCGGATGATCGAGATCGAAAAGCCAAAGATCGAGATAGTAGAAATCAGCGAAGATAATCGTTATGGGAAGTTCGTCTGCGAGCCTTTGGAGCGTGGCTACGGCACGACCCTCGGCAACAGCTTGCGGCGCATCCTCTTGTCATCCCTGCCCGGTGCGGCGATCACCTCGATCCGCATCGACGGCGTGCTGCACGAGTTCTCCACCATCCCGGGCGTCCGCGATGATGTGACGAACATCGTGCTGAACCTCAAGTCGCTGTGCCTCAAGATGCACAGCGAAGAGCCGCGCGTTCTTCGCCTCGACATCAAGGGCGAGAAGGAAGTCACGGCGGCGGACATCATCACCGATCCCGACGTCGAGATCCTGAACCCCGATCTTCACATCGCGACGCTCAACGAAGACGGCGAGCTGCACATGGAAATGACCGTCGAGCGCGGCAAGGGCTATGTGGCGGCGGAGAAGAACAAGAAGCCCGATCATGTGATCGGCGTCATTCCGATCGACTCCATCTTTTCGCCGATCCAGCGCGTCAATTACACCGTGCAGGATACGCGCGTGGGCAACGTCACTGACTACGACAAGCTCATCCTCGACGTCTGGACGGATGGCTCCATCCGCCCCGAAGAGGGCGTGAGCCGTGCCGCGGCGATCCTCATCTCGCACTTCAAGCTGTTCCAGAACATGGCGGGCATCCCCGAGATCGAGGAAGAAGAGGAAATCGCTCCTCCCGAGCCCGAAGAGCCCGATGCATCCAAGGTGCTTGAGACGACGATTGACGATCTTGACCTCTCCGTGCGCTCCTTCAACTGCTTGAAGCGCGCGAACATCAACACCGTCGCCGATCTCGTCTCCAAGACGGAGGAAGACATGATGAAGGTCAGGAACCTCGGCAGGAAGTCGCTGGAAGAAGTCAAGAAGAAGCTTGAGGAATACGACTTGACATTGAAGAAAGAAGAAGAATAAGAGAGGGAAAAACCATGAGCTATAGAAAATTAGGGCGTAATTCGAGTGCCCGCAAGGCACTCTTCCGCAGCATCCTGGCCTCCTTCTTCAAGCATGAGCGCATCGAGACGACGGAAGCGAAGGCGAAGGAAGTTAGAAGCCTCGCCGAAAAGCTCATCACGCTGGCAAAGCGTGGCGACCTTGCCGCCCGTCGTCAGGCGATTGCCGATATTGGCGATGAAGAAGCAGTAAGGAAGCTCTTTAGCGATATTGCAGGCAAGTACACGGAGCGTCAGGGTGGCTACACGCGCATCCTCAAGCTCGGTCCTCGCCGCGGTGACGCTGCGCCGATGGCGCTTTTGGAGCTCGTCTGAAAAAGCGGAAAGAAAAGCAGGGATACAAAGGGGCAGCCGCAAGGCTATCTCTTTGCATCCCTTTTTTTCTGGTAGCGTTTTTCGGAGCCGACGTAGGCTTCTGAGCAGGAAGGAACATGTGAGGGGAGGAAAGAACATGCAGATGCAGATGAAGATGAAGACGCTGGCAGGTCTCTGTGCGGCGGCGCTGCTCGTCCTCTGGGGAGCGGCTGCCGAGGCGCAGGAGGCGGAGGCGCCGCCGCGCACGCGCAATGTCGGCTACGTCTGGCGCATTGACGCAGACGATACTGTGGGACTGCCGCGCAATTTCCGCACGATGGAAGATGACTTTCACGCGGCGTACAAGAAGGATATGGACGACTCCTATGTGCCGACGCGCGAGGGGCTCGATCGTGTCTGTGCCTCGGGCAGCGGGGAGTTTTCCGCGAGCGGCCTGCGCGCTTTGCAGGAAGCACTCGCACAAAAGACGCAGCTGCCGATCTGTATCGTTGACTTGCGCGAGGAGTCGCACGGCTTCTTCGACGGCACGGCGGTCAGCTGGTACGGTGAGCACGATTGGGGCAACGTGGGGCTGACGCAGGAAGAGGCGCTCGCCGACGAGGCGGAGCGCATCCATGGTGCGGCAGGGCAGATGACGGCGGTCGCGCATCTCGGCGGGGAGAAAAATCCCCTCGATGAGCACGAGATCTTCGTGGAAAAGGCGCAGACGGAGAAGGAGCTTGTTGAAGGCGCAGGGCTTCGCTACAAGCGCATTGCGGCGACTGATCATATATGGCCATCGCCCGCTGCTGTCGACGAGTTTGTGCAGTTTTACAAGAGCTTGCCCGAGGACGTTTGGCTGCACTTCCATTGCCAGGCGGGCGAGGGACGCACGACGGAATTTCTCGCGATGTATGACATCTTGAAGAATCCTGCGGTACCCTTGCAGGACATCCTTTATCGTCAATGTCTGCTGGGCGGCAGCTATGTCGCGCATGTGGAGCCTGAGGGTTCGACGTATTGGAAAGTGCCGTACTATATCGAAAAGGCGCGCCACATCGCGCTCTTTTGGCAATATGTGCAGGAGAATGAAAAAGCGGGCTTCCCCGTCGCGTGGTCGGACTGGCTGGCGGCACGCGAGAGTGCGAAGGATGCCGGCGCATAAGTTTTGAAAAAAGGATTGACGGCGCAAAGACTTCGATGTAGTATAATCTTCATGGAATTACAAAAGGATGCCTGCAGCGGCAGGGAGAGGTGTTTCTTACGAAAACAGATGTCCTTTTGCTGATTCGGAAATATGTGCCATGGACTTGCGGCACGGCTTGGGAGGAATCATCATGGAGAAGAAGGATATCGATTGGAGCAACTTGGACTTTTCCTATCATGTGACGGATCAGCGCTACGTTGCCCATTATAAAGACGGTGCGTGGGACGAGGGCGGTCTCACGAGCGACGACAAGATCGTCCTGAGCGAGGATGCGGGCGTGCTGCAGTATTCGCAGTCGGTCTTTGAGGGGCTCAAGGCGTACACGACGGAGGACGGCAGGACGGTCTGCTTCCGCCTCGACCTCAATGCACACCGCA
>CAMURM010000207.1 GCA_947097535.1 uncultured Selenomonas sp. | reverse complement strand
CTGGATCCTTCCTTGGATCAGCGAATGGCAGCCGCAGCACGATCTCCCGATCGAGATCAGCGATCTCGGCTACGCGCTTTCCATCCGCGCGCAGGGCATCAGCGCCGCCGCCCGCACACCGGCGCACGGGGAGGAGGCAGCGGCATGGAGAGTCTGACCTCATACGGCTACAGTGCACACATCACCTTTATCTTCCTCTCCGCGCTCGTCCTCATCACCGAGAGTATCGCGCTCTTTTGGGGAGCGACGTTTCTCGGTCGGCAGCGTTTCGAGCGCGTCCTGCCGGAGGCTGCCGCGCTCGGCATACTGCTCTCCGTCACACTGGTCTTCGGCGGCAGCTGGAGCCTGTTCGTCAGCGGCCTGATGCCATACGGCTGGATGACGCTCGAACGCTGTGCCACAGGCGGCTTCGCCATCGTCATGGGATTCTGCTTGTGTCGGCGCAGGCCGTGGCTGGGTGTACCGCTCGCCGCAGCGGGTCTGCTCTCGCTCCCGCTTTTTGACCGTCTTCTGCCGTGGAGCGCGCTCTTCGTCCTCATCCTCCTCGCGGCGCGGCTCGCGATCCTTGCCTGTGCAGCATCTACGATGCTGGAGAGAGAGGTCACCGTCGCATCCATCCGCGAGGGCCTCGATCTCCTGCCCGAGGGCATTCTCTTTGCACGCGAAAACGGCGCAGCCGTGCTCGTGAACATCCAGATGCTGGCCTTCATGGAGCGGCTGCTCGGTCAGCAGTTCCGCAGCGCCGCGATCTTCTGGCAGGCGCTGATCGACTTCGACCACCCAACCCTCGCAGAAAAAGAAGTGCGGGACGATGCCATCCTCTTTCGATTTTCGGGCGGAGACTCCTGGCTCGTGCAGCGCATACGTCTGATGAACGGACTCAGCGGCTGGCAGCTCACGGCCTCCTGCGTGACGGAGCTCGACGCCGTGACGCGGGAACTCGAGGCAAAGAACGCACGCCTCTCCGCCATGATCAGCGCACAGAAAGATCTGCTCGACACGCTCGAGGAGACGGAGCGCCACCGCACCCTGCAGGAGATCACCTCGCGCGTGCACGACGTTCTCGGACAGCGCATCAGCATGCTGCAGCAGCTCCTTGCGAGTCCCGCGCCCAAGGATGCGCTCGATACCATCGTTCGCATCGACAGCCTGCTCGAAGCGGTTCCCCTCGCGCAGGAAGCCCATCCCGCAACGCTGCTCGCCGATATGACCGACACCTACCGCAGCCTCGGCGTGCGGCTCACGCTTTCGGGCGCTCTGCCGCGCAATATGCGGCGCGCGCGCGCCTTTGCCGCCATCATCCGCGAGGCACTCAGCAACGCGGTCTGTCATGGGCGTGCGAACGAGATCGTCATCGCCCTCTCGGAGCGCCGCCTGCACATCCGCGACAACGGCATCGGCTGCACCGGGCAGCTGCGCCCCGGCGGCGGACTCACGGGCATGATGCGCCGCGTGAACGCACTCGGCGGGCGCCTGATCATCACACCGGCACCGCATTTTGAACTTGACGCACAGATAGGGGAGAAACAAGGATGATTAAAGTTCTTCTCGTAGACGATCAAAAAATACTCCTCGAGGGACTGGCGAAGATCCTCGCGCCTCTGCCCGACATTGAAGTCATCGGCACCTGTACGCTCTCAGAGCTTGCGGAGGAGGCATGTCTGCGGCTGCGTCCCGATCTCGTCCTCATGGACATCTGTATGGAGGGGCGCACGAGCGGCATACAGATCTGCGAACGCCTGAAGGCCACCTTCCCCTCCCTGCGCATTATTCTCATGACGGGGATGCAGGAGATCGCCTTCCTCGACTGGGCGAAGGAGGCGGGCGCGAACAGCTTCATCTACAAGGAATCTCGGGCGAGGCATTCGCCTCCTGTATCCGCGCCACGATGGAAGGCGCACAAATCTATCCGGATATCTGCGGCACCCCCTCCTTTGGATGCACGGACGCCCAGCTGACGAGCCGCGAGCTCGAGATCCTGCAGCGCATCTGCCGCAACATGAGCTACGAGGAAATCGCCGAGGATCTCGGCATCAAGAAGCGCACCGTGAGCTTTCACATCAGCAATATGCTCGTCAAGACCGGCCACAAGAACGTCATCGGCCTTGCGGTGGAAGCAACGGAAAAGGGCTATACGAGCATCCACAGCTAAGAAATCACGGATCATTTCAGCACCATCGCCTTGGTGCATCTTTTTGCCCGTTCTTATCGGCACAATGAACCATACGGTACATTGTGCCACTTTTTTTGCCGGTCTCTCATCTATGACAGTACATTTACTCTGCGCTTCTTTTGCAAAGTTTTTCAAAAACCTGTCATTTATGACAGGTCACAAGCTTTTATCTTTATGCTAAGATAAAAGTAATCAGATTCTCATAAGCGCAAACAAAGACAAAGGAGGAAGAATCATGAAGAAATGGAAATCCGTACTTGCGGCAGCAGCAGCACTCGTCTGTGCAGGCATCGTCTTTGCGGGCTGCGGCGACGGCGGAGGCATCGGCAGCAAAGGAGCGGCGGACAACGGCCCCGCCGCTCCGAAGGAAGCCGCCGCGCACTTCAAACTCGGCGACAAGGACGTGCCGCTCTACGAGTACACAGGCGCAGAGCTGCCGAAGTTCATCTCCGGCACCACCCTCGCCGTGACGAAGGATGCCATCTACGGCATCGGCTATGGGGCGGACAAGAAGGCGCATCTGCAAAAATTCGCGCTGAAGGACGGCGCGATCACCGGCGTCGAGGATCTCGGCACAGCCGAAGACATGCCCGTCTCCTCGGACGGCACGAACATCTACTACATCCTCGACGGCAAGGGGACGGTCGGCTGCTATGACGGCAAGGCGGCGACGAGCTTCACCGCAGCCAGCGGCGTCGAGGTTAGCCGCGTCTACGCCATCTACGGCGGCAAGGACGCCTACATCAGCGGCCAGTTCGCCTCGAGAGATGTCCTGTTCGGCGCGATCTCCAAGGAGGGCGTAAAGGATCTGAAGACCGCGCTTTCCGAGAAGGTCTATAAAGAGCTCGGCAAAGACTCGAAATCCCCGGACTATGAGACGAACGCCACGCTCGTCGCTGCGGATGTGGACGGCTTCTACATCACGACGCTCGCCACGCACGGCGGCAAGGATAACTGGACGGAGCCGCTCCACATGCACGCACCCGACGGCAAGCTCGTCCGCACCTTCGAGGTGAATACGGACATCCCTGCGGATGCGCAGAAACGCAAGGTCGCTGAGCGCCAGTCGATTGCAACGAAAGACTACGTCGTCTTCTTCGGCAACGGCTTCCTACGTCTCTTCAACAAGAAGGACGGCAAATACGTCGGCGACATCGATCTGCAGCCAAGCGGCAAGAGCCTCTCGCCCGGCAACGTGACGACCGATGACGCGAACCGCCTCTACTTCACCGCCTTCGACCACATCTACCGCATCGACCTGTAAAAACTACTGTACGGAGGTGATCCCCCATGAGGATCCGATCATTCCTCTCTGCCGTCCTCCTCACGCTTCTCCTCCTCCCCGCATCCCTCTCTTCAGCAGAGATCACGGATGAGGACATGGCGCTCGGCGGCATCCGCATCGGCATGACACGCGCCGAGGTAGAGGGACTCTACGGCAGCGGCATGGCTATTGCAGACGGCGTGGAGGAACAAGACGGCATAATAACGGCATCCAACCAGGTTCGTGACTACGGCCATACACTCACCGTGAGCTATCGCCAAGCCGCCGATGATGATGCCCGCGTCACGAGCGTAATGCTCGGTGTCAACGATGTAAACGAGTACAACATGCGCCCGACCGAGGAGGCACAGCGCTTCGAGACCCCGCGCGGCATCCATCTGGACAGTACACGCGAGGATCTTGAGGCGGCATACGGCTACGTGCCGAAGCCGAAATGCAGCCACAACGCCCCGCCCGTCTGCGGCTACTTCTACGAGGGCGACACGGCAAAACTCGCCTTCTACATCTGCGCCGAGCACAGCCCCGGCATCCGCTCCATCTGGCTGCACGAGA